>NZ_DATJCY010000084.1:0-11008 GCF_035577925.1 Gelidibacter sp.
ATATTTCTATGGGATTTGGAAATCCTTATGGCGATCCTTGGAATGTTGATATTGTTGGCGATTGGACCGAACGTTTGGCCAATATGGGCGTGAAAATTCTTTCGTTGAGCGACACCGTCGGTACTTCAAATCCTGAAAATATTGATTACCTTTTTTCTCATTTAATTCCGCAATACCAACATATCGAATTTGGTGCACATCTGCATACAACACCCAGCTCTTGGCATGAAAAAGTAGACGCCGCCTTTAATGCTGGTTGCAAACGCTTTGACGGTGCTATTCAGGGGTTTGGCGGTTGTCCTATGGCAAAGGATGAATTGACAGGAAATATGCCCACCGAAAAATTACTTTCCTATTTTACTACAAAAAAATGTAATACTCTAAATGCTTTAAGTTTTGAGAGTGCTTATAATGAAGCAACTAAAATTTTCAAGAACTATCATTGATTATGTAGAGGGTAGTAATTTAGAGGGTAGAGGTTGGTTTTGAGTTTTTAGTGGATTGTTGGTTAGAATATTAGAAATAATCTGCATTGTTGGAACACTTCAATAGAACTTGTGGGAAACTTTTTTCAATTAAATAAAAGGACAAAAAGAATCGACAATAGGAAAATTTTAAGACTAATTTCCATAAATATTCCGTAGATTTGCACGCAATTAAACCGCAATTGCAATGACAGCACACGAAAACAAAATAGTAGGCGAAGGATTAACCTACGATGACGTTTTACTAGTTCCAGCTTTTTCTGAAGTTCTTCCTAGAGAAGTCAATATCCAAACCCAATTTACACGAAATATAAAAATTAATATTCCTATTGTATCCGCTGCCATGGATACAGTTACCGAAAGTGCGATGGCTATTGCCATGGCGCGAGAAGGTGGTATTGGGGTGTTACATAAAAACATGAGCATTGCCCAGCAGGCAGACGAAGTTAGGAGGGTAAAGCGTGCTGAAAGTGGTATGATCATCGATCCGGTGACTTTGCCTTTAACCGCTACTGTGTTGGATGCCAAACAGAATATGGCAGAACATGGTATTGGCGGCATCCCAATTATTGATGATAATGGCATATTGAAAGGGATTGTTACCAATCGGGATTTGCGATTTGAAAAAGACACTTCACGACCGATTGTGGAGGTCATGACCAAAGACAATTTGGTTACTGCGCCAGTGGGAACTTCATTACAAGATGCTGAAGGGATTCTTCAAAAAAACAAAATTGAAAAATTGCTTATTGTTGACGAGAATTATAATCTTGCCGGTTTAATCACTTTTAGAGATATTACAAAACTGACCACAAAGCCAATTTCCAATAAAGATACTTTTGGTCGTTTACGAGTTGCCGCCGCCATTGGCGTCACTGGTGATGCGCTCGAAAGGGCAGAAGCCTTAGTAAAATCTGGAGTGGATGCTGTAATTATTGATACCGCCCATGGCCATACTAAAGGTGTGGTAACTGTTTTAAAAACCATCAAAAAAGCATTTCCAGAACTTGAAGTGGTCGTTGGTAATATTGCAACGGCTGAAGCGGCTAAATATTTAGTCGAAGCTGGTGCAGATGCTATTAAGGTAGGTATTGGCCCTGGTTCGATATGTACAACTCGTGTTGTTGCAGGTGTGGGATATCCTCAGTTTTCAGCAGTGTTAGAAGTTGCTGCGGCCATTAAAGGCTCCGGCGTTCCGGTAATTGCTGATGGTGGTATTCGTTATACAGGTGATATTCCTAAAGCTATTGCCGCAGGTGCAGACACGGTTATGTTGGGCTCATTGTTGGCAGGAACTAAAGAATCTCCTGGGGAAACGGTTATTTACGAAGGTCGAAAATTTAAAACTTATCGTGGAATGGGATCTGTAGATGCCATGAAACAAGGTAGTAAAGATCGTTATTTTCAGGATGTGGAAGATGATATCAAAAAACTGGTGCCGGAAGGGATTGTAGGACGTGTGCCTTATAAAGGAGATTTATTTGAAAGCATTCACCAATTTGTTGGAGGTTTGCGTGCAGGTATGGGGTATTGTGGTGCTAAAGATGTTGAAACACTTAAAGAAACTGGTCGTTTTGTGAAAATTACCTCTTCAGGGATCAATGAAAGTCACCCACATGACGTAACCATTACTGAGGAATCTCCAAACTATTCGAGATAAAATTGTAGTAGTAAAAAATAACTATTATGAAAACACGACTTTATCTGGTCGTGTTTTTTATTTTAGATGCATTTAGAGTAGCTTATTTTGCTTTGTCAATAGTTAGATATATAAAAAAAGAGGCTGCCTTTTTAGACAGCCTCTTTTATAATTTAGGGGGTTTTTATTTTTAGAGGGATTTAGCTCCGACCTCTGCAACAGCATGATCATTTTCAACGGAGCTTCCGCTAACGCCAATGGCACCGATGATTTCTCCATTGGAGTTTTTAATTGGAATGCCTCCTGGGAATGTGATCAGTCCATTATTTGAATGTTCAATATTATATAAAGAACCTCCAGGTTGTGACAATTCGCCAACAACACCAGTATTCATATCGAAAAAACGAGCTGTTTTTGCTTTTTTGATAGAGATATCAAGAGAGCCTAACCATGCGCCATCCATTCTGGCAAAGGCAACTAAATTTGCACCAGCGTCAACAACAGCAATGTTCATTTTTGTGTCTATTGCAACTGCTTTTTGTTTTGCGGCAACGATTGCCTTTTCTGCCTGTTCTAAAGTGATATTCATAATGTTCGAGTGTTTTAGTGTTATAAACTTTCTGACAAAGGTATTGTGAAGGCAAACTTTAATGCTTATCAAAACAGTTCATTAACTTATGAAAAAAGGTCAGATTAAATTTTGTCCAACATCGATAATTAAATGATTATACCATTGATAAAAAAGTATGACAACTGATGGATGGGATTGTCAAGAAAAAATATGGTCATTAAAATGCTAGGTTCTCACATTGGCTGTATATTAGCGATTTTAAAATATACACAGCACTGCAGCGTGTGCCTTTTATTATATAGTATATCATTATGAAGCATTTATTTTCGAACTTATTATTTAAAGTTTTTATTGCCATTGTATTAGGAATTGTTTTTGGGTTGTATTTGCCCGAATCTATCAATCGGATATTTACAACTTTTAATTCGTTTTTTGGACAATTCTTGAACTTCTCTATCCCGTTGATTATTATGGGATTAATTATGCCAGCTATTTCTGATTTAGGAAAAGGTGCCGGAAAATTATTATTGCTTACTGCTGCCATTGCTTATGGATCGACTTTGTTTTCAGGGTTTATGACCTATTTTGTGACAGACAATATATTTCCACAGCTTTTAGAATCGCACGTTAATAATGCTGCACAAATAGCTGAAACTGGCCGTGATCTGACCCCATATTTTAGCATTACTATTCCGCCTATATTAGATGTCATGTCGTCACTAGTTTTGGCTTTTGTAATTGGTTTAGGATTGTCATTTCAGGAAAAATCGAGTTTGAAATTGGTTGTTAAAGATTTTGAAAAAATTATTATGCAATTAATAGAAAAAGTGATTGTGCCGCTTTTACCTCTTTTTATTTTAGGGATTTTTGCGAGTATGGCTTTTAATGGTCAAGTGTTTTCTATCCTTAAAGTGTTTATGAGTATTATTGGCGTTATTTTTTTATTACACATTCTTCTTTTATTGCTTCAATATATCATTGCAGGTGTATTTACAAAGAAAAACCCAATTAAGTTGTTGGCTACCATGATGCCGGCATATTTTACGGCATTAGGGACGCAGTCTTCTGCAGCAACTATTCCTGTTACTTTAGAACAAACTTTAAAAAATGGCGTTTCTGAAAAAATAGCAGGCTTTGTCATTCCGTTATGTGCTACCATTCATTTGTCGGGAAGTATTATGAAAATTACTGCTTGTGCAATGGCTCTCATGATTTTGCAAGGTATGCCGTTTACGTTTACGCTCTTTGCAGGATTTATCTTTATGCTAGGAATTGCTATGGTTGCAGCACCCGGAGTTCCTGGAGGCGCTATAATGGCGGCCGTTGGTATTTTGCAATCCATGTTGGGTTTTAATGAGGAAATGCTTGGTTTAATGATTGCCTTATATATTGCTATGGATAGTTTTGGAACTGCTTGCAACGTTACGGGTGATGGTGCCATTGCACTTGTTGTTGATAAAGTTACCAAAGAAAAGTTGGTTGCTTAAGTTGCTCGTAAGAACTTTAAATATTGAAATAGAAATAAATTATTTTGAGTAATTACACGGAATACAACGTGTAATTAAAAAACATTTGGTTTTACTTAGACAGATCGGTAGGACGTATTCCGAATTTGTTTTTAAAGGCGATGCTAAAGTTGGAAAGATTATTGTAGCCAATTTCGAAGTAAATATCTGATGCTTTTAAATGGCCTTCTTCCAGAATTTCTTTTGCTTTTTGCAGCCTTTTATCCTGAAACCATTTCCCGGGAGATACTTTATATTCATTAATAAAATGGCGTTTAAACGTAGAAAGGCTCATGTGGCATAAAAAGGCAATTTCTTCTAACCTTAAATTGGAATGTATATTGTTTTCAATAATTTGCTTGAAAGAAGAACTTTCATTTGCGATTAATGAGTGTAAATAAAGTTCAAATTTCAAACCATATTTCTGAATAAGATAAAGCATTAATTCTTCAAATTTCACCGAAAGCAAATTTTCTGGAAATACAGTTGGAGAATTCACAATAGTTGATAACGAGTTTAAGTAAGACCCGATGTAAGCATCATTTTGAATGCAAAAATAAGGGGTGATTTCTTGTCCTAAAACCTTGTTTACCGCATGTTTTTCCAAAAACTTTTTGAGTGGCTTCTCAGAGAAAAAGAAAAGTTTGCAGTAATAAATAGCTTCAGTTTCAAGTAGTTCAGTCCATAGCCAATTCCCTTTTTTCAGCAATAAGGACTGGTCTTTGTTTACGGCAATTGAATTGCCAGCAAAATGGACCTGTTTTTTACCTACTTGAAGAAAGCTAAACATATTCATGCTAAGATTGACTTTGCTTTTGACCACATCATTGGTCATCTTAAAATCATAAACAAATAAATCTGGCCTTTCTGTTCTTTTAGGAAGATAGATTTCAGGAATGTTTTCTATTGGCATTATATTGTTTCAATTTTAAGGAAGTAGGTCGTGTTGGTATATTATTTTTGATTATACTTTGATTTCAAAAAGACTGAATGGACCATCCTTATAATGTTCGGGCAAATCATTGGTCCATTGAATGCTACTAATTCCTTTATAGGTAAAACCAGAATTTATATAGTGTTTATTCAAACGATCGTTGCCGCTATGGGTATCCATCCTGATATAGTCTAAATTGTATTTCTTCGCATAGGTAATTGCCCATTCCACAATTTTAGTGATATAACCTCGTCCTCTATAATTGGGATGGGTTGCAATGCGGTGCAAATAAATAGCTTTATCATTTTCTGAATTTATCCAAATAATGGGATCATTAAAAGTAATCACGAAAGTACAGGCAATTTCGGTATTTTCTATAATCTTAAAATGTCGATTTTCATTAATTTCTTGTTCTATTAAAGCACGTTCAAATCCATTCCACCCTTTAGTATTTACTGTTTTTTGATAGGCTGTTGCGGCATCGTAAATTGCAAAAATGGCGTCGACATCTTCAAGTGTGCTAAGGGTAATTTTCATTTAATCGTTTTTTTGTTCAGTTGCTTTTGTAATTCGTATTGTTTTATTAATTATCTAAAGGAATTGAATATCCAAAGGCAAAAGCACCGGAAAACTGTTGGGCACTTTCGTGATCATAATAGGTGAATGCTATATCAAAGTTGTGTTTTCGTCCTAATTCCAGTCCAATAGAGAAAGGAATATGCGCCAATACACCACTTTCTTCAATATGGGTTTTAGGAGTTATGGTTTTAAATGAGCCGACAGAAGCACCAATACCAACTTCTATATACGGTGCAACCCAAGGGATGGGCGCTTTAATTCGTGCTTTTCCTCCAACCAAAAATGCGTTTGCGTTCGATTTATATTCAGAAGGCAACCGTTTGTTTTCAACACTTTTGGTCAATATTAATCCGGCGTAAGGTCTGAAACCAATCCATGATGCTACATTAAGAACATACTCACCCTGTAGATAAAACCCAGAACCATAAATATCGGTATCGTAATCATCGAAAGGAAAACTATAGCCAAGACCTACGGACACATCAATTGATTTTTCTTTGATGAGTTGTGCATTGATTTGGTTACATACTAGAAAGGTAAGAATTAGGAAGTAGGTTTTTTTCATAAGGGGTTTTGTAAAATTGGTTTTTAATGATTTAGGACAGAATCACCTATTTATTATACAAATCAATTTTAAAAATAGCGCAATCCTTGATATGGACTAAAGTAGCAATTATTTTAATGTGAAAAATATAATATACTGAAACAATTACTATTGATTTATTAATGGTTTCAGTATTGGCTTTTGATTATATTGTTTTTAATCTAATAAATAATACAAATCATTTTTAGTAATGTCGTTAAAAACATGGTAATAAATTGATAAATTTGATTGAAATAAAAACTATAGATGTTAAGTGAGACCTTCTTAATGTTTTCGTATAGTTAGATATATCTAGTGAAACCTCGTTTTGAACTGAAGTGCTAAAAATAAAGAACAGTAGATGATGACAAAGAAAGAAATTGCCCAGCATTTTTTAAAATTAGCAAGTAGTGGACAGTCCAGAAAAGCGTTTGAGTTGTATGTTTCAGACCACTTTAAACATCATAATGCCTATTATAAAGCCGATCGTGAAACCTTGATGTTAGCCATGGAACAAGCACACAAGGAATCACCAAACAAGATTTTCGAAATACAAAGAGCTTTGGAGGATGGGCTTTTAGTAGCCGTTCATTCTCGTGTGCAACAAGAAGGCGAAGGCGGTTGGGAAGGTGCCGTTATGCATATTTTTCGTTTTGAGGACGATAAAATTGTGGAACTTTGGGATTTTGGTCAGACTATTCCCGATGAAATGGTCAATGAGAACGGTATGTTTTAAAATCAAATAATTTGATATAACAAGCAATGAAAGAAACCGACAAACATAACGAACGGATGGCCAAAATAATATTTGCTTCGGTCTATCCTTATTATATCGCAAAAGTTGAGAAAAAAGGCAGAACCATTTCTGAATTACATCAAGTAATTGAATGGCTGACCGGATTTGATGAAATAAAATTGCAAGATCTTATTGATGAAAAAGTAACTATTGAAACTTTTTTTGAAAGAGCAAATTTAAATCCAAAAGCACATTTGATTACAGGAACCATTTGTGGTTATAAAATTGAGGAAATTGTAAATCCTTTGACAAAAAAGGCCAGATACTTAGATAAATTGATCGATGAATTAGCCAAAGGAAAAGCCATGGATAAAATTCTAAGATCCTAATAATATGGCAAAAAACAAAACAACATATTCATCAGCAGATGTTTATGAATTCATTGATGTTTTTGCAAATACAGAACAAAAGAAAAAGGATAGTTTGGAATTGATAGCATTATTGCAGGATATTACGGGCGAAACACCTAAAATGTGGGGACCATCAATTGTTGGATTTGGCAATTACCATTATAAATATGCCAGTGGCCATGAAGGCGATGCACCTGTTCTTGGGTTTTCGCCTAGAAAATCGGCAATCTCATTATACATTTATTCGGATACCGAAAAAAGCCAAGTATTGTTAACTCAGTTTGGAAAGTTTAAGCAAGGAAAAGCTTGTATTTATATTAATAAACTTTCAGATATCGATATTGCTATATTAAAAGAATTGTGCGTAGAATCGATAAGATATATTGATGCGCATTATGAATGTTCTTGCAGAAAAAAATAAATTTTAGAGATTATAATAATCAAATCTTAAGTTATGAAAAATCAGAAACTTGAAATAAAATGGGCCATTATTTTTGTCATTATGAGTTTGGCTTGGATGGTTTTGGAAAAACTATGCGGACTTCATGGAAAGTACATAGATTACCATTTGTATTTGACAAATCTGTTTGCTATTCCTGCAATTTGGGTAATGGTATTGGCGCTAAAAGACAAAAAGAAAAACCATTACAACGGAAACATGAGTTATAAACAAGGTTTGATTTCTGGGATTTTCATTTCCATTTTCATTGCCTTAATGAGTCCGTTGTCTCAATGGGTTATTTCATATATCATAACACCCGAATATTTTCCAAATGTCATTAAACGTTCTGTAGAAATAGGATATTTTAAAACCACGGCCGAAGCAGAAGCACAATTCAATTATCCTAATTATGCCAAGCAAAGTGCTATTGGCGCGTTAGTTATGGGGGTTTTGACCTCAGCCATTGCGATGCTATTTATAAGAACAAAATCAAGTAAATAAAAAGCCATGCAAAACAATAAACAATGGCAAGAAGAGTTGGAAATTCTGGCATGTATAATTTCAAAATTGCCCCTAGAAAAATCCATAAAATGGGGTTCAGAAGTTTTTACGTACCATGGAAAAAACGTGGTGAGTTATGGCGGTTTTAAAAACTATTTTACGATATGGTTTTACAACGGTGTTTTTTTGAAAGACCCTTATCAGGTGTTGGTCAATGCGCAAGAAGGAAAAACCAAAGCTTTAAGGCAATGGCGTTTTACATCCAAAAAAGAAATTGATGCAGATAAAATCACAGAATATATAAATGAAGCCATTGAAAACGAGAAAAAAGGGTTGAGAATACAACCTGAAAAATTTAAGCAATTGCCTATTCCCGATTTTCTTCAAAAAGAATTTGATACAGATATAAACCTATACGAGCATTTTATAAAATTGACGGCAGGAAGGCAAAAAGAATACATTATTTATATCAACGAAGCCAAACAAGAAGTAACCAAACTAAAACGCTTGGAAAAAATTAAACCATTGATAATTCAAGGAATCGGACTCAATGACAAGTATAAAAACTGAGGGTTTTGGCTATTTAAAACCAAAGCTTTTCGAATTTAAATTACACAGATTTTTTTCTAATATTCAGAATCAAATATGGGTTTTATAATCTATTTCCATTGGTAATGGTTTATTTTGAAAGGACCTCTTTTTATTGCGTTTAAAAAAGGAATGTTTTGATCGAAAGTTTTAAATTTTGATATGATTGAGCATTGTATTTAGTATTTTTGATGAAATTTATAATATTCATGAAGTTCCTTTTGTAAAGGAGATTAAAAAACACAATTTATGCAACGCGACCAACAGATATTTGAGCTTATAGAAGCTGAAAAAGAAAGACAATTAAATGGTTTGGAGCTTATCGCCTCCGAAAATTTTGTGAGTAATCAGGTAATGGAAGCCGCTGGCTCGGTTTTAACTAACAAATACGCAGAGGGTTATCCTGGGAAGCGTTATTATGGAGGTTGCGAAGTGGTGGACGAAGTGGAACAGATTGCCATTGACCGTGCCAAGGCATTATTTGGTGCAGACTATGTAAACGTACAGCCACATTCTGGCAGTCAGGCAAACACTGCGGTGTATTCAATGTGCTTGAAACCTGGAGATAAAATTCTTGGTTTTGATTTATCACATGGTGGTCATTTAACTCATGGATCGCCTGTTAATTTCTCTGGAAAATTATATAATCCTTCGTTTTACGGTGTGGATAAAGCAACTGGATTGATTGACTACAACAAACTGGAAGATACCGCAAAAAAGGAAAAACCTAAAATGATCATTGCAGGTGCATCGGCCTATTCCCGCGATATGGATTTTAAAGCTTTCAGACAGGTGGCAGACCAAGTTGGTGCTTTGTTGATGGCCGATATTTCGCATCCTGCAGGATTGATTGCTAAAGGTATTTTAAATGATCCAATGCCGCATTGTCACATTGTAACTACAACAACGCATAAAACTTTGAGAGGGCCTAGAGGTGGAATGATTATGATGGGTGCTGATTTTGAAAATCCTTACGGACTTAAAACTCCAAAAGGTGAATTGAGAAAAATGTCCTCACTTTTGGATTCAGGTGTTTTTCCAGGCAACCAAGGCGGACCATTAGAGCATATTATTGCTGCTAAGGCAATTGCTTTTGGTGAAGCCTTATCTGATGAATTTATGCATTATATGTTACAAGTTAAGAATAATGCCGCAGCTATGGCCAAAGCATTTGTGGCGAAAGGCTATCATATCATTTCTGGCGGGACGGAAAACCACATGATGTTGATCGATTTAAGAAATAAAAATCTTACAGGTAAAGGTGCCGAAGAAGCTTTAGGAAAAGCAGATATTACGGTAAATAAAAATATGGTGCCTTTTGATGATAGATCACCATTTGTGACTTCAGGCATCAGAATAGGGACTCCTGCAGTGACAACGAGAGGTTTAAAAGAAGCAGATATGGAAGTTATTGTAGATTTGATAGATGATGTTCTTACCAATATTGACAATGATGCCAAAATAGAAGCCATTGGTGCAAAAGTGAATGAGATGATGAAAGGGAAACCATTGTTTTCTTAATCGATTTTAATAAAAATAATTGAAATAAAAACCTCACGGAATAGAATCTGTGAGGTTTTTTATTTTATATATTCTAACGTATAAGCTAATTTTTGTATAAAAGAATGCTAGCAAGATTTCGATTACTCTTCAAAAATAACATGTTGATAAGCTCCTAAATCTGGTGTTGCTGTTCTTGGCTGATTTAAAATATCAAACGGCACTTGATTAGAAAAAGTATTGTTTCCGATCACGTTAATGGCGCCTGATTTTTGACCAATGATCAAATCATTTTTTGAGGTGTTTTTAAAATTAGGATCTTCGTTAAATATGGTATTATTGTATAAAGACGTATTGGAAAAATCATAAATGGGGTTACTTCCAAACTTATTGTGTGAATCAATGAATTTGATCAAAGTATTAGTAAATTTGAAATTAACATCAGCACCTTCTTCATCTTCAATCAGAAATTCAGGATTGTGATTGCCATAAATGATGCAATTGTTAAAGTTAGCAGCAGTAAGTGCATTCGTAA
>NZ_DATJCY010000085.1:0-14296 GCF_035577925.1 Gelidibacter sp.
CGTTTTCGGTTTGGAATCAGTGATGCCTTTAGTAAAGGAAGGCAGATAGATTATGTTTTGGGACAATGGACAGAAGAAGAAACGTCAAAACTGCCAGAGCGTTTAGATAAATCAGTTGAGGTTATCAAATCCTTTGGAACAGCGGGCATAACTATTACCATGAATTCTTTTAATGGTCAGTAGATCAATTGTATAAATACTTTTCATGTTTTTATAAAATTTCCATTTTATTTTTCATTTTACCGTAAATTTACATTTTGTTTACAATTTCTTAAAATTAATAAAATTAGGTATTAGGATAGCTCTTTGTGCCTGCAATTGTTTTGCTTATGACTCTTCGACTAGTACTGTTGTCATTCTGTATTTTTACTATTGGTAATGCACAAAATGTTGAAAGCCCAAAGTTTGGAGATGGCATGGTCAATTTTATAGGAAAAGATAGTACGTGGTCTATGAAGGCGGGGCTTCAAATGCAGTTTCTAAGTGAGAGCGAATGGCAAGAAGATGCCGGAAATTTTAAAGATGCAGAAACCAGTTTTTTGATAAAAAGGGCACGTCTAAAAATGGAGGGATTTGCATATTCTCCCAAATTGACTTATAAAATTGCTTTAGGTTTTTCTAATAAAGATATGTCAGGTGCTTCGGAATACACGTCCAACGCCCCGCGTTACATATTGGATGCCGTTATGAAATGGAATTTCTACAAAAATTTTCAATTATGGTTTGGTCAGGCAAAACTTCCTGGAAATAGAGAGTTTGGTGTGTCATCAACAAGTCTGCAATTTGTAGATCGATCTCTTTTAAGCACTAATTATAATGCTGGTCGGGATCTGGGTCTTCAAGTGAGGCATCATTTTAATCTTTCGGAAAAATTTGTGGTTAAGGAAGCGTTCGCAATATCACAAGGCGATGGACGAAATGTCACTTCTGGTAATGTTGGAGGATTTCAATACACGTCCAGACTTGAGTTACTTCCGTTAGGTGAATTTTCTAAAAAAGGTGATTATGTTGGTGGTGATCTTTATAGGGAAAATCTTCCAAAATTGGCATTTGGCATTACTTATGATTTTAACGATGATGCGATTAGAACAGGTGGCAATCAAGGTGCGTACATGGTTAATGATTTTGGTTTTCATAAAACCAATATTTCAACTTTAACCGTCGATGCTGTTTTTAAATATCAAGGTTTTTCTTTTCTGGGTGAATTTGCCCATCGCTCGGCAGCTGATCCTATATCAAAAAATGCCGATGGTTCACTTACTGGCCATGAGGTTAATGTAGGAGGTGGTCTTAATTTGCAATCGGGTTATGTGTTTGATACCAATTGGGAGGTTTCGGCAAGATATACAAACATCGATTTTGACAGTGAAATCACAGGAAGGGATCTTCAAAACCAATATACGTTAGGATTTTCAAAATATATTGTAGGCCATAAATTAAAAGTGCAGACCGACATCAGTTATTTGACGAACACTATTTCTAATGATCAATTGATGTGGCGATTACAATTTGCAATAGATTTTTAAAACATAACATTAAGGTAACATTGCCTTAAGAAACTGTTGTGATATTTGCACGTTTGATTTAACTAATTTATGGACAATATTTATTTATACATGATCATTGCCCTGGCTATTTTAGCAATTGCTGATTTAGTTGTAGGGGTTAGTAATGATGCTGTAAATTTCTTGAATTCTGCAATGGGTTCAAAAGCAGTTTCTTTTAGAACACTGATGATTGTTGCCAGCTTTGGAGTTGGTATTGGTGCGTTGTTTTCGAGTGGAATGATGGAAATTGCCCGTTCGGGAATTTTTAATCCCGAGCAATTTGTATTCAGTGAAATCATGATCATCTTCTTGGCTGTTATGATTACCGATATCTTGTTGTTGGATTTTTTCAACTCCATAGGATTGCCAACTTCTACAACCGTTTCGATTGTATTTGAATTGTTGGGAGCATCAGTAGCCATGACGTTGATAAAAATAAGTCATGAAGCTGGTGATTATACCACTGTTATGAACTATATCAACACTTCAAAAGTGTCTGAAATTATCTTTGGTATTTTGCTTTCGGTGGCTATTGCATTTACTGTTGGTGCTTTTGTGCAATGGGTAGCCCGATTATTACTTTCTTATGATTTTGAAAGAAAAGCAAAATGGGTTGGTGCTTTGTTTGGTGGTTTTGCTTTGACTTCTATTACCTACTTTATTTTTATTAAAGGTATTGGTGGAACTGGTTTTGCGAATCAAACGTATGATATTCTTAATGGTGAAACCTTAAAAGCTTTTTTGGATAGGGAAGTTGCTTTAATTGTAGCTATAAGCTTTGTGTTTTGGATTATATTATCCTATGTTTTTGTAGCCTTATTAAAAACCAACATTTATAAAGTTGTAATCTTGGTCGGTACTTTCGCATTGGCATTGGCATTTGCGGGTAATGATTTGGTGAACTTTATTGGGCCATCAATGGCAGCCTTTCAAGCTTATGGTGATTTTATGGATCCTAAAGTTAATGTGCTTGGACTGTCGGCATCAGAGTTTTCAATGGCCAGTTTAGGAAAGCAGTCCACTGCACCTACACTGTTGTTGTTTGTTGCTGGTTTGGTCATGGTTTTGACGCTTTGGTTTTCTTCAAAAGCCCAAAATGTTGTGAAAACTTCTATCGATTTATCGAGTCAAGGCGAAACTAAAGAACGTTTTCAACCTAACTTTTTATCCCGATCATTTGTGAGGATCGCTATGGGGATTTCTCAAGTATCTTCATACATATTACCAAAATCATGGGAAGAAAAGATCGATAAACAATTTCAAGCTCCAGTAATACAGCTTCCAAGAGATAAGGTGCACGAGTTGCCATCGTTTGACTTGGTTAGAGCTGCGGTTAACCTAATGGTTGCTGCTGTATTGATTGCTATTGCAACATCTTATAAATTACCATTGTCAACAACCTATGTGACCTTTATGGTGGCCATGGGATCGTCATTGGCAGATAGGGCTTGGGGTGCAGAAAGTGCTGTTTATAGAGTGGCCGGCGTTATCAACGTTATTGGTGGTTGGTTTTTTACAGCATTCAGTGCGTTTTTTGCAGCAGCCTTAGTGGCGTTTTTGCTTAATTTGAACATTCAAGTGATGTTTCCGTTACTTTTGGTGTTAGCTTTTGGATTGTTGGTTAAGAGCTCGATAGCACATCGTAATAAAGTAAAAGAAACCAAAACGGAAGACCGTTTGAACAGAACAGAAAGTAGTTCTATTCAAGGTGTCATTTATGAGAGTGCCAATAATATTGCGAATGTTGTAAACCGTGGTAATAGGATTTATACCAATGCCATTAATGGATTGGCGCTACAAGATCTTTCGCTATTGAAAAAGAATAAAAAACAAGTCAAAAAACTCTCGGACGAGGTGGACGAATTGAGGGACAATATTTTTTATTTTATCAAAAACCTTGATGAGTCCAGCGTGGGTGCCAGTAATTTCTACATTAATATTTTAGGTTTTTTACAGGATATGACACAGTCTTTGGAGTATATTTCTAAAGTGAGCCATAAGCATGTCCATAATAATCATAAAAAACTTAAATTTAGTCAAATAAAAGAGCTCAAGGAGGTAGATGTACGTTTTGAACGTTTCTTTGAAAATACTAAAAATGCTTTCCAATCCCATTCTTTTGAGGAAATAGGTATTATTTTAGGTAGAAAAGCAGAGATTATTAGTTTGGTCACTGATAAGATCCAAAAACAAGTAGAACGTACGCGTTCGGAAGAATCTAGCCCTAAAAACACGACACTATATTTTGGGATTTTGTTAGAAACTAAGGACTTGTTGGTAGCTACGATGAATTTATTGGAAGAGTATTATAATGCGCACGACAGCTCAGTGCGGCCACCAGCGCCATTTATTGATAAGCAGAAAAAATAGCCGGTTTTTATTTTTATAATCTAAAAATAAGGAACACCCTGAGTTGACATTGCGTTTAACAAGGGTGTTTTTTTTGTTTAATATGTCATTGTATTTGTCTTGTGTTTTTTATTTGAATATAATAAATTGTAAGGTTCAAAACGATTGGTTTGGTTTGTTGGGCGTATTTCCTTTATTTTTACACCATGCAAAATATCTCATTTTATCACAGCGTTTTTTTAGCACATTTGGAGCAACAAGTGCCATCAAAACAACCGACCTCGTTATATGATCCTGTTCATTATATATTGCAATTGGGAGGCAAGCGCTTACGTCCTATTTTAACGTTAATGACTGCCGATGCCTTTAGCAATGATTATAAAAAAGCACTTAATGCTGCATTGAGCATTGAGATCTTTCATAATTTTTCGTTAGTGCACGATGATATTATGGATGGTGCGCCTTTGCGTCGTGGTGAAGCAACGGTTCATGAAAAATGGGATGTCAATACTGCTATTTTGTCCGGAGACGCCATGTTGATTATGGCTTATCAGCTTTTTGAGGGTTATGAAGTGACTACTTTTCAAGCTTTGGCAAAACTGTTCAGTAAAACCGCTTTAAAAGTTTGCGAAGGACAACAATATGATATGGATTTTGAAACCCGAGACGATGTTTCGGTCGAAGAATACCTTAAAATGATCGAATATAAAACCGCTGTACTTGTTGGTGCCGCTATGAAAATGGGAGCCATAGTAGCACAGGCTTCAAAAAACGATCAAGAGCATATTTATGAGTTTGGCCGATTGTTGGGCATCGCTTTCCAGCTTCAAGATGATTATTTGGATGCTTTTGGAAATCCCGAAACTTTTGGAAAACAGGTAGGCGGCGATATTATTGAAAACAAGAAAACGTATCTTTATATAAAAGCAATTGAGTTTTCGGATGATGACGATAAATTGCAATTGGAACATTTGTTCAGCATCAATCCGACAGATGTTAAGGATAAAATTGACACTGTAAAACAAATTTTCATATCTAGCGGTTCGGCAGATGCCACGCGCCAGGAGATTGAAAATTATACCCAAAAAGCATTTGACGTGCTCGATGAGCTTTCAATTCCTGAGAGCAAGAAGAAGGTTCTGAGGGATTTTGGACATGATTTAATGGACAGAAGGGTATAGTTGATATGAGAGATATGCAAACGTTTGATGATTTGGTCAATAAAGCAAATCAATTGGATCTTTACCCCAAACTTATCCAACAGCTCAATAAAGATTTGGCGTTGGCTAATATTGATTTAGATTTTTCTGCCGATGCTTTACCTTCGAGTTTAAAATTGCTGTTGCACGAAAAAATCTATAAGCTCATCCAGGAGAAATTCATGGATTATTTAAACTTGCTTTATATTATAGATGTTTCTGAAGAGGAAATAAAAAAATTAGATGGCAACGATGTAATGCAGCTGTCAGAAAACGTCATGTTTTTGATTCTAAAACGCGAATGGCAAAAGGTGTATTATAGAAGTGTTTATTCGTCTTAAGTTTCTTGTAAATTGAAATAAGCTCAGAATATTAACTAAATACTTTCCTTTTAAAAATAGAGTCTTACAAAAGGTGTCCAAGGTTTGACGTAAATACTTTTGGATCGGTCATAAAGCAAATCGTACCGCATGCCCACGGCAACATTACTAGACCTATATCCAGCACCTAAAAATAATGCAGGATACCAATAATTATCATACACATATCCTGCTTTGGTATTCCATTTTCTGTTGACGTTCAATTCTTCAAATTCTGCTGAGAGCTGTATTTCTGGAATAGGATTGAACAAACCGATCAAACTTCCTCCAAAAACGGTCGATTTATAGAGGTTTTTTTGGTTGTTATAAGTGGCATTTAGTCCCACTCCTAATGCTATCCGATCATTAAATTCATAAACTGCACTTGGAGCCAATGTTCCGCTAAAAAATCCGTCGCCAAAACCTAATCCAACATTACCTCCATAACGAACCTGCTCCCAAAAACCGGTTGAGGATTGAGTGATCCTTATTTGTGCATTGGCATTTAGTGAAAATACAATCAATATAAGGTAATAAAATAGGCGTTTTTCTGATAGAAATGGCATAAATTTGTGGTTTGGATTGTCTATAGTGTTATATCATATAAATATACTAAAAGCAATTCTTATTTTGCTAAAAGTTGTATTTTTGGCTAAAATTTGAAAACATTACAACGTTTCAGAAAAATGATGGATAAATATTCCTTTTTAAATGCCGCGCATTCAGCTTTTTTTGCTGAATTATACGATCAATACTTACAAAATCCGGATACCGTTGAGCCTAGTTGGAGAGCCTTTTTTCAAGGCTTCGACTTTGGTTCAGAAAACAGTGAAGGTTCTTATACGTCTGGAAATGATTATATTTCCTCAGAAATTCCTGACCATATGCAAAAGGAATTCAACGTCATTAGACTTATTGATGGTTATAGAAGTCGTGGACATTTGTTTACAAAAACGAACCCAGTTAGAGATCGTCGAAAATATGAACCAACTTTGGCGCTCGAAAATTTTGGTCTTCATAAAGATGATCTTAAAACCGTATTTTCCGCAGGAGAAGGTTTGGGTATTGGACCACAAACTTTAGAAGTGATCGTTGATCATCTTGAAAAAATATATTGTTCTTCAATTGGAGTGGAATATATGTATATCAGAGATCCCAAAGAAATTAAGTGGATACAGACCCGATTGAATATTAACAATAATCAACCAAAATTTTCTGCCGAAGAGAAAACCCATATTTTAAGTAAACTCAATCAAGCAGTTACTTTTGAGAATTTCCTCCATACCAAATATGTTGGCCAAAAGCGTTTTTCACTTGAAGGTAACGAGTCTTTGATTCCTGCACTCGATGCGCTTATTGAAAATGCCGCAGAAGCAGGTGTGAAAGAATTTGTAATGGGAATGGCGCATCGTGGTCGTTTGAGCACTTTGATCAATATTTTTGGAAAATCGGCCAAGGATGTTTTTAGTGAGTTTGATGGAAAGGATTATGAGCAAGAGGTTTTTGATGGCGACGTAAAATACCATTTAGGATGGACCAGCGACAGAGAATCCAAAGGCGGTAAAAAAATAAACCTAAACATTGCACCAAATCCATCGCATTTAGAAACTGTAGGGGCAATTGTTGAAGGAATTGCACGTGCCAAGCAAGATGATAAGTATACCGATAATCCGTCGCAAGTACTTCCGATTATTGTACATGGAGATGCCGCTATAGCGGGTCAAGGTTTGGTGTATGAAATCATCCAGATGATGAAATTGGATGGTTATAAAACTAATGGTACCATTCATATTGTGGTCAATAACCAAATAGGATTTACCACTAATTATCTCGATGCACGTTCAAGTACCTATTGTACGGATGTGGCCAAAGTAACCTTATCGCCAGTATTGCATGTTAATGCCGATGATGCCGAAGCTGTGGTCCACGCCATGTTATTTGCTTTAGATTACAGAATGACCTTTAAGCGCGATGTGTTTATCGATCTTTTAGGCTATAGAAAATATGGGCATAATGAAGGTGATGAACCTCGTTTTACCCAGCCAAAATTATATAAAGCCATTGCAAAACATCAAAATCCTAGAGATATTTATGCCGCCAAATTGATACAGGAAGGCATTGTTGATAAGGATTATGTGAAGCAATTGGAAGAAACTTATAAAGCGTCATTAGAAGAAGAATTAGAGGTGTCGCGTCAGGTAGAAAAAACGATCATCACCCCTTTCATGGAAGATGAATGGACAGGTTTTGAATATGCTGATGAACATAAGATGATGCAACCTGTGGATACCACCTATCCAAAAGAAAAGTTAGCAAAAATAACCGATGTAATTTCGAGTTTGCCAAAAGACAAAAAATTTATACGTAAAATAGAACGTCTTATTGAATCCCGAAAAACCATGTTTGATGATAACAAACTGGATTGGTCAATGGCAGAGCATTTAGCCTATGGAACACTTTTGGAAGAAGGTTACGATGTCCGTTTTTCAGGTCAGGATGTTGAACGGGGCACTTTTTCACACCGTCATGCCGTAGTTAAAGTTGAAGATAGTGAAGAAGAAATCGTTCTTTTAAACCATTTGAGTGATACACAAGGCAAGTTTTATATTTATAACTCGTTACTTTCTGAATATGGTGTTGTAGGTTTTGATTATGGCTATGCAATGGCAAGTCCTAAAACATTAACCATTTGGGAAGCTCAGTTTGGAGATTTTAGTAATGGTGCGCAGATTATGTTGGACCAATACATTTCAGCAGCTGAGGATAAATGGAAGATTCAAAACGGATTGGTCATGTTATTGCCTCATGGTTATGAAGGCCAGGGTGCAGAACATTCATCAGCACGTATGGAGCGCTATTTGCAATTATGTGCCAATGACAATATGTACGTTGCCGATTGTACAACGCCGGCCAATATGTTCCATTTGTTGAGAAGACAGGTTAAGGCCAACTTCAGGAAACCGTTAATTGTATTTACTCCAAAAAGTTTATTGCGCCATCCTTTGGTGGTGTCAAGTGTAGATGAGTTTGCAAATGGAAGTTTCCAAATGCTTATTGATGATGCTACAGCAAAAGCCGAGAAAGTAAAAACCTTAGTGTTTGTTACCGGAAAATTCTATTACGACCTATTGGAAGTTAGAGAGAATGAAAACCGAGATGATGTTGCCTTAGTTAGGATTGAACAATTATTCCCATTGCCTGCGAAGGAAATGCGTGAAGTATTGAAAAAATATAAAAATGCCGATGATATTGTTTGGGCACAAGAAGAGCCACGCAATATGGGAGCTTATAGTTATTTGATGATGCATTTTGAAGAATCTAAAGCGTTCAGAATTGCTTCGCGTCGTGCTTATGGTGCTCCGGCGGCCGGAAGTGCAACGCGATCCAAACGACGTCATCAAGAAGTTATTGATTTTGTATTTGACAAAACAAAAAACAACCAGAGATAAGAAAGTTGTCGGTATGGATTGATAAATTTTGATCGTATTTTGAAGCCACAGGAAATCGAAAATAAGATTTATGAAATCAGACATCAGAATGTAATGTTGGATTTTGACTTGGCCGAAATGTACCAGATTGAAACACGTGTTTTGAAGCAGGCTGTTCGAAGAAATCTTGAAAGATTTCCTAAAGATTTCATGTTTGAACTCACAGAAATAGAGATAGAATCTATGGTATCACAAAATGTGATACCTTCAAAACAAAAATTAGGAGGAGCAAAACCTTTTGCTTTTACCGAGCAAGGCGTGGCAATGCTCTCCAGCGTATTGAAAAGTAAGATTGCCATTGAGATAAATATTTCAATCATAAGAACTTTTGTTCTTATGAGACAATATGCGCTATCACATAAAGAGTTGAGCGAAAAATTAAGCCAACTTGAAAATAAATACGATGAGAAATTTAATGATGTCGCAGAAGCATTAAATTTTTTATTGCAAAAAGATAAAATAGAAACAGAACAAAAACAACGCAAACCAATAGGTTACAAAAAACAATAAGAACTATGATTTTAGAAATGAAAGTTCCTTCACCAGGAGAGTCCATTACAGAAGTAGAGATTGCAACATGGTTAGTTGCAGATGGTGATTATGTAGAAAAAGATCAGGCTATTGCTGAAGTAGATAGTGATAAAGCTACCTTAGAACTTCCTGCTGAAGCCAGTGGAATTATAACCTTGAAAGCCGAAGAAGGTGATGCTGTTGCTGTTGGCCAAGTAGTTTGTTTGATAGATACAGCTGCCGAAAAACCTGCAGGATCCGATTCAGGATCTTCAGAAACTCCTGCGGCTGATGCTAAAAAGATTGAGCAAGAGCCTTCTAATGATAAGAAGGAAACTCCTAGTCCAGCAGCAACCACTTATGCTTCTGGTACTGCAAGTCCTGCGGCCAAGAAAGTTTTGGCAGAAAAAAACATGTCGGCATCTGATATTCAAGGAACAGGTAAAGATGGTCGTATTACTAAAGATGATGCCATAAAAGCAGTACCATCTATGGGTACACCAACAGGAGGACGTCGTGGTGAATCACGATCAAGATTATCAATGCTCCGTCGTAAAGTTGCTGAACGTTTGGTGTCAGCCAAAAATGAAACCGCTATGTTGACCACTTTTAATGAGGTGGACATGTCGGCCATTTTCAAAATACGTGAAGATTATAAAGAAGCCTTTAAAAACAAGCATGGTGTTGGCTTAGGATTTATGAGTTTCTTTACATTGGCAGCTGTTAAAGCTTTACAAGAATATCCGGCGGTAAACTCTATGATAGACGGTCAAGAAATGATCAGTTATGATTTCTGTGATATTAGTATTGCTGTTTCTGGACCAAAAGGATTGATGGTTCCTGTGATCAGAAATGCTGAAAACTTAACCTTTAGAGGTGTTGAAAATGAAGTCAAACGACTGGCTATCAGAGCACGTGACGGACAGATTACAGTAGATGAAATGACCGGCGGAACTTTTACGATTTCTAATGGTGGTGTATTTGGTAGTATGTTATCAACCCCAATTATTAATCCGCCGCAAAGTGCCATTTTAGGAATGCACAATATAGTAGAGCGTCCGGTAGCTATTAATGGGCAAGTAGAAATTAGACCAATTATGTTCTTGGCAGTATCTTATGACCATAGAATTATTGACGGAAGAGAAAGTGTTGGCTTCTTGGTTGCCATTAAAAACGCATTAGAAAATCCAACCGAACTTTTGATGGATAACGATATTAAGCGGGCACTAGAGCTTTAATTTAATGTATTTAAATCGATATAAAAGGATGGCTTATTTTTTAAGCTGTCCTTTTTTTATGATTTTAAATAAAAAACAGGATCTCCGTAAAATGGTTTAACTCAATATAAGGACACCCTTTGATTATTGAAATATCTTTCTTTTTGGTTAAAAGCTATAATTTTAAATACACGTGCTTTTTGTTATAATCAATAATTGCTTTAGCCTTTTTTAAAATGTCCGCGCCAATGATGCCATTTACCGGTTTTGAATTATAATTAAGAAGTGCCGTGTTAACATGGGTCAAATTAAAAAGTATCAAAGGAACTTTGTCTTTTTTCCATTTTCCAATCTTTATTTTATTCTTTATCGAGATTTTTGTTTCCATGTCTGTCGCTCCGGCACCGGCCGCTTTGACTTCAGAATCTTCGGCCTTCAAATTAAAAGTTTCAGCTTCTTCAAAACCTACACACGAATTGGACGCTCCTGTATCTAAAATAAACAAACCTTTAACACCGTTAATAGTCGCATTGATTTCAAAATGGTTTGTTTTTGTCAATTTTAGCTTGACTTTGGTGTATCCTTTTTTTAAAAGAATAGATTCAAGTGAAGTTTTATTTAGATCAATCAGTTCAATCATTAGTTTTTGTTTATTGAACGATAAAAATAGGTTAATTTAAAATGGCAATGTCCTAATGAACTAATAAAAGTAGATTTTGGCTCTAAGCATTCGAACAAAGTAACCTTTATATATAGGAGTAATTTGATAAATTAATATTCATAATTATTATACCCAAAGTGGTTAGTCATGGTTATTTATAAAAGAACTTATATTTTTGCATGATGATTATTACAGATACCCATACACATTTGTACAGTGAGGCTTTTAATGAAGATCGAAAACAAATGATACAACGCGCTATTGAAGCAAATGTAAAGCGCTTTTTTATTCCAGCAATTGATTCTTCTTATACCGAAGCAATGTTTCAGTTGGAAGCAGATTTTCCCGATATCGTATATTTGATGACCGGTTTGCATCCTACATCAGTAAAGGCAAATTATAAAGAGGAATTAGACCATGTGGAAACACAGCTTTTCCAAAGGCGTTTTGTTGCCATTGGCGAAATTGGTATTGATTTGTATTGGGATAAAGATACGTTACAAATTCAACAAGATGCTTTTAGCTATCAGATTCAGTTGGCAAAAAAGTACAAGCTTCCAATTGTTATTCATTGTAGGGATGCCTTTGATGAAGTATTTGAGGTTCTGGAATCGGAAAAGTCAGAAGATTTATTCGGAATTTTCCATTGTTTTACAGGTGATTTTGAACAAGCCAAACGTGCTATTTCATTTAATATGAAGTTGGGTATTGGCGGCGTTGTCACGTTTAAGAATGGTGGTATCGATAAATTTTTGAATCAAGTTGATCTTGAACATATTGTTTTAGAAACTGATTCGCCGTATTTGGCACCCGCACCATTTCGGGGGAAACGTAACGAAAGTGCCTACATTTTAAAAGTGCTCGAAAAATTATCTGAAATTTACTTACTATCTCAAGAAGAAATAGCAAGTATAACGACTGAAAATTCAAAAGCCATATTTAAAGTCTAAACTTATGACCACACCACAACCTAACATTCTATTAATATATACGGGCGGAACCATTGGAATGATTAAAGATGCCGATACCGGTGCTTTAAAAGCTTTTGATTTTGGAAATTTGTTGAAAAACATTCCAGAACTTAAGCTGTTGGATTGTAATATCAATACCATTTCGTTTGAAGAGCCTATTGATTCCTCTAATATGAATCCACATTACTGGGTTCAAATCGCCGAAATTATTGAAAGTAATTATCAAGCTTTTGATGGCTTTGTAGTCTTACATGGCAGCGATACGATGAGCTATACCGCATCGGCTTTAAGTTTTATGTTAGAAAATTTGGCGAAACCTGTTATTTTTACAGGTTCCCAATTGCCCATTGGCGATTTGCGCACCGATGCCAAAGAGAATCTTATTACGTCCATTCAAATGGCTTCTTTGCGGTTTCAAGGTCAACCAATGATCAAGGAAGTAGGCCTTTATTTTGAATATAAACTTTATCGTGGCAATCGGACAACAAAAATCAATGCAGAGCATTTTGAAGCTTTCGAGTCTTTGAATTATCCCGATTTGGCTGAATCTGGCGTGCATTTAAAAGTGTCAAAAGAATATCTTTTTAAGCCTAATCTCAGAAAGAAATTTACCGTACACAAAAAATTTGAAAATAATATTGCGTTAATTAAGATGTTTCCTGGCATTTCAAAAGTAGTTTTGGAATGTATGTTTTCCTCACCACATATTAAAGGAATCATTTTGGAGACTTATGGCGCAGGAAATACAACTACCGAAGATTGGTTTACCGAACTGGTAAAACAAACTATTAAAAAAGGTATTCCGGTTATAAATGTAACGCAGTGTTCTGGTGGAAGTGTTATCATGGGACAATATGAAACCAGTTCACAACTCAAAAAAATAGGTGTTATTTCAGGAAAAGACATCACAACGGAGGCTGCTGTGACCAAATTAATGTATTTGTTGGGAGAAAAAATTTCTCCTAAAACGTTCAAAACCATATTCGAAACATCTTTAAGAGGTGAAATGTCTTAAAATTAACGTATAAAATTTTTTACGACAATATATTTTTTCGTTATTTGGCAAAGCAATTAAGTTTTAATTTTAGAGAGGTGGCCGAGCGGTCGAAGGCGCACGCCTGGAAAGTGTGTATACCTCAAAAGGGTATCGAGGGTTCGAATCCCTTCCTCTCTGCAATTTGATTTAGATACAATCACCCTGATTTTTATAGAGTTGGGCTATTTATTGAAAATTACTTTGTGAGTTATTGAATGTGTTGAGGTAGTATTAAGAATATTTATCTCAAAACAGTCTTAGAAATATTATTTTTTAATTGCAATTTTTTTATATCTTTAACACTTTAACTAATAAATTAAGATCAGAACAATGAAAAGACTATTTTCTATCCTAGCCATTGCAGGAATCATGGCTTTCGGAACTGTAAATGCAACTAACTATGCAGCTACAACATCAATGGCAACTACAACTGTTGCAACAGCAATTCAAGACGAATCTGGAGCTCAAGCTGCAGGAGAAGAACTTGGATTTCATCAAGAATTAAAAAAGCGTTTTATAGAGGGTGGCCCTGGATTTATGGGCGTTGTATTGCTGTGTTTGATTTTAGGTCTTGCAATTGCGATCGAAAGAATTATTTATTTGAATTTATCAACTACAAATACAAAAAAATTAGTTCAAAATGTAGAAGATGCATTACAATCAGGTAATGTAGAAGCTGCTAAAGAAGTTTGTAGAAACACAAAAGGACCTGTGGCATCTATATATTATCAAGGTTTAGATAGAGTAGATGAGAATTTGGAAGCTGCTGAAAAAGCGATCGTGGCTTACGGCGGTGTTCAAATGGGACAATTGGAGAAAAACGTATCTTGGATTTCGTTGTTTATCGCTCTAGCGCCAATGTTAGGGTTCATGGGTACGGTAATCGGGATGATCCAAGCTTTTGATAAGATTGAAGCCGCTGGAGATATGCAGCCTTCACTTGTTGCGGGTGGTATTAA
>NZ_DATJCY010000086.1:0-4263 GCF_035577925.1 Gelidibacter sp.
TGAAGCGTATCTGCCAAATCTTTGGCCCATCTTACAAAATGGTTTACAGCACGTTGCGGCCTATAACCGTCATAAACTCTCAAACAAAGATTTTGATCGCGCAGTTCTTGTTGTACTTTTTTTAAAGCTTCCGCTGCTTCTTTGGCAAGAATCAACCGGTTGGCTTTATAACCATCAATCGGCATTCCGATAAAATTATGATCTGTAAAATATCGCAATTCCACATCCAAATCAGGAATTTCATCTTTGGCATAAACAAATCCTTCAGGTAATTGGGAAGTTGGTGTTTTGGTGAATGCAAATCCTAAAATAATCAGCACAAAAAGTAAGATTCTGTTTTTCTTCATAGTGGTGCTAATTTAGATAAAAAATAGTCCATCAAGGTATTTTCAACTTAAAAAGGCAACTTCACCTTTTCAATGAAAAATGAATTGTCATTAGATTTGAATCAAAAATAAAAAAAGAATTTCATTTCAGAAACCTTATAAAAAGAAAGAACCGAGGTCCCTCAACCTCGGTTCTCCTAATTTGCGTTTAATATATTGCGTAGATTTAGGGTCACTAAGTCAACAACATATGCAAATATTAATTAATTAATCCATTGAACTAAAACCAAAGTTTCAGTACACTTCAAAGGTATAACTATTATTCATATTATCAGTTTAAATACATATTTATTCGATGAAATGAATAAAATTTTAACATCTAACGATTAAAAGCTGTATTTTATCGATGAAATACAGCCGTAGACAATCTCAGTTCCCTTCTTTTTTTATCAGTTTTGCGCTATTTTTGCGTTATCAATTCAATTAGTCCATGTATCTTCGTCTAAGATAAAAACCATGTTATGAAAAACTTAATTATTCTTTTTAGTCTGATCAGTTCCTTGTCATTTAGTCAAGAACAAAACTATACGCAAACCGATGTTAGGATTTCAAACTGGATTGATGGCAGTCTTGTCGTCCCCAATTCCGGTTCCGACCAACTGGCCATTATTATTGCAGGTTCAGGACCAACCGATAGAGATGGCAATCAGAATTTCCTAAAATCAAATAACTTAAAAAAACTGGCCATTGCACTTGCCGATAATAATATAGCTTCATTTAGATATGACAAACGAATCGTAAAGCAAATCAAAACCAATACGATTGATCCCAACATTAGGTTTGATGATTTTGTAACGGATGCTATGGACGTGGTGAAGTATTTTAAATCAAAAAACGAATTCAAAAAAATATATATTATTGGACACAGTCAAGGTAGTTTAATTGGCATGTTGGCCGCCAAAACAGATGTTGATGGCATGATTTCGTTGGCTGGCGCAGGTCAATCTATTGATAATGTCATTATTGAACAAGTTGAAAAAACAGCTCCAATGTTTACCACAGACACAAAAAGGGTTTTTGACACCTTAAGATCTGGAAAAACCACAACCAATTACCCTCCGGCGCTGGCATCAGTATTTGATATTAGTATTCAGGAATTTATGATGAGCTGGATGAAATATGATCCTGCACAGGTTATTAACGAATTAAACATTCCAATCCTTCTTATTAATGGTACTAAAGATTTGCAGGTAGAGCCCGATGAAGCAGAATTGCTTCATGCTGCCAATAAGAACTCAGAACTTAAATTAATTGACAAAATGAATCATGTTTTGTTCATCATTGAAGGCGATGCGCAAGAAAATGCTAAATCTTATAATAACCCTAGTTTGAAAATTTCAGAAGAACTGATAAAATCTATAGTTGACTTCATCAAACAATAATCTGCCACGATTATTGAATTCATATTGTTTATTTAATAGTAAATAAAAAAGGCATCTCAATTAAGAGCTGCCTTTTTACTAACTAACCAACCAAAATGTAATATTAACGTCTCTAAAGGTTAACTACTCCTTTTTTCTAATGTAGAGCATAATTATTTACGATTTGATACATTTCAAATTCCATGCCAAAATTGATTTTAATAAGAAAATCATCGGTATTATTAAATTTTTTAATAATCTTTTTGAATGACTAAATAAGGATAACTACACGAGGTACTAATTTGACAGAATTCACAAATTATATTTTACTATATTAATAATAAAGACCTTATCTTATTTTATGGTGACAAAATAACATTGTTTTGTCAGTCTTGTCATGCTATACATTATTATAAGCTCAACTATATAATTTTAAAGCGACAATTTTAAACCTTGTTTGTTTTTGAATTAGAAGGTTCATACCTTAAATTTTAAGAATTCACGCAAAACATTCACGATCTAAATAATCCAATATCATCTTTAATAAAAAATGTTGCTTTTTTCAATCCAATAATTGTAGTATTTTGCAGATCTAATTAACAACTCATGACACAAATTCGTAAGATTTTACTACTTTTTAGCCTATTTATCATCTCAAGCTTCACAGCAAACGCCCAAACCTTAATCATTGATAAAGCAAGCGACAGTTATTCTGAAAACTTTGATATTCCAATTACGATAGACTCAATAAGTTTCAATAATTTCCAACTTAAGCTTTCCACCAATGATCCTTCTGTAGTTATCAATCAGGTTATTCTAAATAAAAAATTCGCTCAAGGCGCGCTCCAATTTGATTCCAATGGCAATAATTATAGGATTTCCTATATAGCCAAATCGCCAATTACTATTTCAAAAGCTGAAAAACTATTTGACTTGAGATTGAATACAACCAATCGTTTTTCGGAAGCAAGTTTAGTATCAATCGATGAAATTAATTTTTACGATCATACACAGATTCAAACTGTAACCCAAAGAACCAGACCCTCTACCGTCAACCAATTTGTTTTTTTTAAAGATGATACGGTTGTTTTCGGGATCTTAATGTTGGCTTTAGGCTTTGTCTTTTATACGGAATCTAAAAAAGAAGGCTTCTGGCCAAAATTTTACAAATTCATTCCTGGACTCTTAATGTGCTATATGATTCCGGCAATTTTTAACTCTCTAGGTTTAATTTCTGCTGATGTTTCAAAAACATATCACATTGCGAGTCGTTATCTTTTGCCAGCATCGTTAGTTTTATTGACTATAAGTATCGATCTGAAAGCTGTTTTTAATTTGGGCTGGAAAGCCTTGGTCATGTTCTTTACCGGAACTATCGGAATCATTATTGGTGGGCCGATTGCCATTCTTATCGTTTCGATATTCTCACCAGAATCTGTTGGCGGTGCTGGTTTTGACGCCGTATGGCGAGGTTTGTCAACTTTAGCTGGAAGTTGGATTGGTGGCGGTGCCAATCAAGCTGCCATGTTGGAAATTTATGGATACAACCAGGAATTGTATGGAGGAATGGTATTGGTTGATATTGTAGTGGCCAACATCTGGATGGCAGTCTTGCTTTTAGGAATTGGAAAACGAAAAAAAATAGATGAATGGTTAAAAGCAGATAACACAGCCATCAATGAGCTTCAACAAAAAGTGCAGAATTTCAGTGAAAAAATCATTCGAATTCCAAGTTTGGGAGATTTAATGATCATTTTGGCATTAGCTTTTGTGGCTGTAGGTATTGCCCATTATAGCGCCGAGCTTATCTCGAGTTTCTTGACCAACACTTTTGAATCTGTAAGCGATTCTCGAAGTGCACTTTTCTCTTTTGGAAGTCAGTTTTTTTGGCTAATTTCAATAGCGACACTCATAGGCGTGTTATTATCTTTTACAAAAGCAAAAAACTTTGAAGGTGCTGGTGCCAGTAAAGTGGGCAGTGTATTTATCTATATTTTAGTAGCAACGATCGGAATGAAAATGGATCTTGGTAAAATATTTGAAAATCCTGGACTTATTTTTATTGGTTTGGTATGGATGACCATTCATGCTATACTTCTAATTATTATTGCCAAGCTCATCAAGGCACCGTATTTCTTTTTGGCCGTCGGCAGTCAGGCAAACGTAGGTGGCGCTGCTTCAGCACCAGTGGTTGCTGCGGCATTTCATCCGTCATTGGCATCCGTTGGTGCACTGTTGGCAATCTTTGGTTACGTCATCGGAACCTATGGTGCGATTTTAAGTGCAGAGCTCATGAGAATTGTTTCTGCAGGTTAGTTTATAATGGATTTTTATAAGATATTTACCCACCAAAAATTTAAAAATTCCAATGAGAAAAATTGCAGTCATCATCAGTTTACTAATGGTTGCGTCTTGTGCCAAGGACCGATCAAATTTTACACTTAAAGGCAACGTTAAAGATTTAAAAAAAGGAACCGTTTATCTTCAAAAAATAGAAGACACCTTACTCGTATCTA
>NZ_DATJCY010000087.1:0-2929 GCF_035577925.1 Gelidibacter sp.
TTTTTTTGCCAACGCACGGGAAAACAATTTTTGCCAACGCTCAATTAAGCGAAGCGAATCACGGACACAAAAAAACTATAAAAAATCAGTCCGTAAATGGTACATTTGGTTTTTCCAACACACAAGCCAAACGCAAAAAACCAAAAGAGTCATTTTCTTACCAACGCTATTGCATTAAATGAGCTTTTTTTATCTCATTTACTGAGATGGGGTTAATAAATTAAGTTATTTTTGTAACAGATGAAATACTAGATAACAATTAAAATGAACCGAATAAAAGTGGTTTTAGAAGATAAAGGAATTAAGCAAGTTTGGCTCGCCAAAAAACTTGGTAAAAGCTACAATATGATAAACTCATATGCTCAAAATAGAAGACAACCAAGCATTGAAGATTTATACAAAATAGCTAAACTTTTAAATGTTGAAGCGAGAGATTTGTTAATGAAAAACGCTAATATAAATGATTAAGGTGGTTTGTGCTGTTATAAAAAACGACAACAAAATTCTAATTGCTCAAAGAAGCAACAAAATGAGTCTGCCTTTAAAATGGGAATTTCCTGGAGGGAAAATAGAAAAAGGTGAGGATAAAAAAGCAGCATTAAAAAGAGAAATACAAGAAGAATTATCTATAGAAATTGAGATAGGAAATGAATTAAACGCTGTTATTCATCATTATGATAATTTCTCCATCACCTTAATTCCCTTTTTATGCACTACCAGTTCAAGAACGTTTAAACGAACTGAACACAAGGAGATTCGATGGGAAAAGAAAGAAAATTTAATGCAATACGACTGGGCTGCAGCTGACATTCCAATTGTCCATGAAGTTTTGAGTTTATAATTATGAAAATTGGTATTTACGAGAGTTTAATTACGGAAACACTTCAGCAGAAATTAAATGAAATTGATAGAGAACAATTTTATGTAGCTGACGAAAAACCCCTCGACACAGAAGAAGCAGTTCATTTTTTATCACTTCATTTTAATAAAGCTTTTCAAAATGCACTCCATTTAATCAAAGCTAAAAAGAGTGATTTAATTAGCAAACAAATTGAGATTACAAATAAACTTTTAGAGTTTCTATCTAAAGAAATAGAAAATTACGAATTTAAGGATGATCTTGTTTATGATGGAGGGAAGATTTTGGAAGGAATTTTAAATAAATTAAATTCAAATTACACCGATCTTTCGTTGGAGTTAAAAGAAATTATGCCTTCCACAAGATTGACACAAAGCACCTTATTTGTTGGCGGAAATGAAGGATTGTCTTTGGATTCAGAATTAAGAAAGGAAATTTTATCGGCAGACAGAGTGGATTTATTGGTTTCTTTTATCAAATGGAAGGCCATTGTAATTCTGAGAGATGCGTTTAGAGAGTTCACAAACAAGGGTGGCAGATTGAGGGTAATTACCACTACTTATATGGGAGCAACAGACGCCAAAGCTATTCAAGAATTAAGCGAATTTCCGAATACTAAAATAAAAGTTTCCTATAATAATGACAACGAACGCTTACATGCCAAGGCTTATTTATTTTACAGAAACTCAGGATTCCATACCGGCTATATAGGCTCATCTAATTTTTCACGTTCTGCCCTAACAGATGGCTTAGAATGGAATGTGAAAGTAACAACTAAGGAGATTCCTCATATTATTGACAAGTTCCAAAAAACCTTTGAGAGTTATTGGAACAACCCAGAATTTGAATTATACGATTCTTCAAAATTCGAAGATTTAGGAAAAGCTTTATTGCAAAGTAGAATTGGAAAGTCTACTCAAGAAATAGTGAATTTTTTCGATCTAAAACCCTACCATTATCAAAGCGAAATTTTAGAAAAATTAAAAATTGAGCGTACAGTTCATAGTTCTTATAGAAATTTGGTTGTGGCCGCAACAGGGACAGGAAAAACAATGATTTCCGCCTTTGATTTTAAAGCTTACCTAAAAGAGAATCCACAAGCGAAATTCCTTTTTATAGCACACCGAATAGAAATACTTCGACAATCTTTACATACGTTTAGGAATGTTTTAAAAGATCAAAACTTTGGAGAGCTGTATGGAGATGGATACCTTCCTACTCAAAAAAACGCTGTATTTGCTACCATACAAACTTTAAGCAACCAAATAGAATCTTTTTCTAATCCGGAATATTACGATTATATCATTTTGGATGAAGTCCACCACGCTTCTGCATCAACTTATCAAAAAGTGATTAATTACTACCATGCAAAAATCTTATTAGGATTAACTGCTACTCCTGAAAGAATGGATGGTAAAAATATTTTGACAGATTTTAACCATCGTATTGCGGCAGAAATTCGATTACCAGATGCATTAAACAATAAACTACTTTGCCCTTTTCAGTATTTTGGGATATCGGACTCTGTTGACTATTCAAGAATCAAATGGAATAATGGAAGATACGATACGGAAGAACTTACCAATGTGCTCACAGCAAACGATATTAGGGTTAGAGATATCATTAAAAATCTTCAGAGTTATACAAAAGACTTTAAAGAGGTAAGGGCTATTGGGTTTTGTGCGAGTATAAAGCATGCAAAATTTATGAAACAGAAGTTTGAAAATGTAGGTTTAGCTGCTGAATGTTTAACTTCGGAAAACTCAATTGACCGAGTGGATATTATTCATAGATTTAAAGCGAAGGAAATCAACTATTTGTTTGTGGTTGATATTTTCAATGAAGGAGTGGACATACCTGAAATTGACACAGTGTTGTTTCTACGCCCTACCGAAAGTTTAACCATTTTCTTACAGCAATTAGGTCGTGGCTTGCGCTTGTATGAAGGGAAAGATGCGCTGACGGTGCTGGACTTTGTAGGACAGGCACGCAAAGAATTCGATTATGAAAATAAGTTTAGAGCACTGATTGGAAAAACAAATACTACTGTACAAAATGAAATAGAAAAAG
>NZ_DATJCY010000088.1:0-9089 GCF_035577925.1 Gelidibacter sp.
TTTTTGACTGTCAGTTGATATTTGCACTGTCGTTTTTCAGGGGTTGCAGATAACTCACAAATATGCGAAATTCCAATAAGCTATCCAAGCCTGTATATGGCTATTTATTAATTGTTTACAATTTTGTATCATTATGGATATTTAAAATACGAAACGCTATGGATACTCAAAAAACGAAGGTCAAATTTAATCGTTGGCCCTTACATGATCAGTTTCACGGCGATATTCAGATGTTTTTCCGGATTCATACATGTCTAACAGGTATTCCGATTTTTTTATTTTAATACTGGTTTTGTGGTTTTGCCAAACTACTTTTTAAAAATGGAAATTATGCACAACATATTTATCGCCCTAGTTAATCATTTTTTTCAATTTCATCACTTCCAGAAACACGTTGATAAACAGGTATTTATGATTGTAATATACTGTGTGTTTTGATTAGACAAACCTAATTTGTATGGTATTATAATGCCCATTACACTAAAAAATACTGTTTGTTTTAAAGGATTTTATTCAACAATGTTTTTGTAGTTAGATTCTTACTGCTTCAATAGTCCACAAAATTAAGACACAGGCCACAACCCTTGCCAGCGCTCACTTTAAGTCATCCTCCCACATTCCTTCGACAATCCTCCCAAAAAACCGCATTTTAACGAAGCTCGCTCGAACAAGTGTCGAACAAGACTCGAACAAAACCCCCTAAAAATCGGAAAAAGCAGACAATAGATGCCAATACATGTCAAAAGGTGCCAAAAGCAGACAATTCATGACAATAGATGCCAATACACGCCATGACGTTGGTTTAGAGCAAATTGTGTTATACATTGGTCAAAACAATAAAACCACAAGCAACTAAAACCAGAAAAATTATGGCAACTTTTGAGAAAATTATTCTAGCCAGATTCTCCAGAAAGCTAGGCAACGGGATTAGCACCCGTTGGGGCGGTAAAAACGCGATGCGCAGTTTGGAACAAGCTGGCAAGTAAATCCCAACTGCACCACAACCAAAAACCAATTCATAAGCGGTAGTTTTTTTTAAACTTCTAAATAGTTATTTTTACAAAAAAAACTTGAAAGTCATCACCTCATCCAGCACTTCCATTCCAAAAACACCATCGGTGGTTACTATTGGTACTTTTGATGGCGTCCATATTGGGCATCAAAAAATCATCCAAAAACTCACCAAAAAAGCATCCGAAAACAACTTAATTTCAATTGTGTTGACTTTTTTTCCGCATCCGCGAATGGTTTTACAACAAAATTCGGACATCGAACTTCTGAATACCATTGCAGAACGCAAAGCAATTTTAGAATCTTTAGGTGTAGATTATATTTATGTAAAAGCGTTTACGAAGGAGTTTTCTGAGCTTTCTGCGCGCGATTTTGTAAAAACAATTTTAGTGGATACGCTTCATGTCAAACAGGTCATCATAGGTTATGACCATCAATTTGGAAAAAACCGAAGCGCCAATATTGACGATTTAAAAAAGTTTGGAACTGAATTTGGCTTTGATGTTGAAGAAATTTCTGCTCAAGATGTGGAAGATGTTGCCGTGAGTTCTACAAAAATAAGGACGGCACTTAAAGAGGGCGATATCAAAACCGCCAATGCCTTTTTGGGTTATGATTATTTTATAAATGGCATTGTGGTAAAAGGCAAGGGCTTTGGTAAAAAGATGGAATTCCCAACGGCCAATATCAACGTTGAGGAAACTTATAAACTCATTCCTCAAAATGGTGTTTATGCCATTGCTTCGGTTTATAACGAAAAGCCTATTTATGGCATGATGAACATTGGAATGAATCCGACGTTTGAAGGCAAGAAAAAAACCATTGAAGCGCATTTTTTTGATTTCAATGAAGATCTTTACGATCAGCATTTAAAAATCTACTTTTTAGACCGCCTTAGAGATGAGCATAAATTTAACTCGGTAGACGAACTGATTGCACAGTTAAGACAGGACAAAATAAATGCGCAACAGATAATTGCCAATCGCAATGCACAAACTCCTCTTTAAACATATTGACAACAGTGCACTTATTGTGTTTCGGATTGTTTTTGGCCTTCTCATTTTTCTGGAAAGTGTAGGGTCCATATTCACAGGATGGATTAGACGTGCCTTTATAGAACCAAAATTTACCTTTTCGTTTATTGGTTTTGAATGGCTGCAACCTTTGCCCGGCCATGGCATGTATATTTGGTACGCCGTTATGGGGCTTTTTGGGTTTTTTGTAATGATTGGCTATAAATATCGCTGGAGCATGCTTGCCTTTACCATACTCTGGACGGCAACCTACTTAATGCAAAAATCGTCGTATAACAACCACTACTACCTTTTGGTTTTGTTAAGCGCCATTATGGTATTTCAACCTGCACATCACTATTTGTCTGTTGATGCACGGTTGCATCCAGAAATCAGAAAAATATCCATGCCACGCTGGTGCGCCTTGGTCTTTATTTTTCAAATGTTTCTTGTTTATACCTATGGTGCCGTTGCTAAGATTTACCCAGATTGGCTTGATGCCACCGTAGCTGAGATTTTGATGAAAGGCAAAAAGGATCTTCTTTTGATAGGTGGAATTTTACAACAAAAATGGACCCATTATACCATTGCTTATGTGGGCATTTTTTTTGATGGGCTAATTATCCCAGCATTGCTTTGGAAAAGAACGAGAAAATATGCGTTTTTTGCGTCCATTTTCTTTCATCTCTTTAATTCCTTCGTGTTTCATATCGGAATTTTCCCTTATCTGTCGTTAGCCTTTACACTGTTCTTCTATCCGACAAAAACCATTCATCGGATATTTTTAAAAAAGAAACCATTTTATGACGGTAACGAGATTATCCTGCCAAAATACCACAAACCATTTATAGCAATCTTTACACTTTACTTTATCGTTCAAGTAGGATTACCGTTGCGCCATTGGTTTTTTAAAGATAATGTGTTGTGGACCGAAGAAGGCCATCGGTTATCATGGCGTATGATGCTCCGGTCCAAAACCGGGGATACAACATTTAAAGTTGTAGATGCAAAAACCAATGAAGAGATACCGCTACGTATTGAAGATCTTCTGACATCAAAACAACGTCGTGCAGTAAGCACAAAACCTGATGTTATTTGGCAATTTGCACAGCACATCAAAAAAATATTTGCACAAAAAGACCGCGACGTAAAAATATATGCCACAACTTATGTAAGGATCAACGGCGGTGCTTCCCATCAGCTTATCGACCCTGAAGTTGATTTAGGAAGTGTAAAATGGGAGCCCTTAAAACACAGCGCATGGTTATTGCCTTACCCCGATGAAAAAAGGATAAAAGCATCAGAACACAAAAATTCTTTTGATTGACATTGAAAGACGTCACAAAACGCTTAAAATTTACTTATTTTTGACATCAAATTAAACCACATTATGTTACAAGTACCATTTATTAGAGATCACAAACAAAAAGTGATTGAAGGTTTGAAAAAAAGAAACCTTGATGCTGAGCAAATGCTTGATGAAGTCATTGCACTTGATGAAAACCGACGTCGTTTACAAACAGAATTGGATAACACCTTGGCAGAATCCAACAGTTTATCCAAAGAAATTGGGAACTTGTTCAAATCGGGTGAAACCGATAAAGCCAACGCCTTAAAAAACAAAACGGGCGATTTAAAAGAGGCTTCAAAAACACTTGGCGATGAGCTTAACGCAACGATCGAAGCGTTAAACCAATTGCTTTACAAACTTCCAAACGTACCTCATGACAGCGTTCCGGCAGGAACTACGGCCGATGATAATGAAGAGGTGTTTAGAAAAGGAGACATCCCAACCTTGCATGCCAATGCCCTACCACATTGGGAACTGGCCAAAAAATATGATATTATTGATTTTGAATTGGGCAATAAAATTACAGGTGCAGGATTTCCGGTTTATAAAGGAAAAGGTGCCAAGTTGCAACGTGCGCTGATTTCTTATTTTTTAGATAAAAACATCAATGCCGGTTATACCGAATACCAATTGCCACTTTTGGTCAACGCCGCTTCTGGCTTTGGCACGGGACAATTGCCTGACAAAGAAGGCCAAATGTATCACGTTACCGAAGATGATCTTTATTTAATACCAACGGCCGAAGTACCGGGAACCAATATTTTTAGGGACGAACTTCTTAACGCTTCCGATTTACCCATCGGGATTACTGGCTATACGCCATGTTTTAGACGTGAAGCCGGAAGTTATGGTGCTCACGTAAGAGGATTGAACCGTTTGCACCAATTTGATAAAGTTGAAATTTTGCGTGTAGAGCATCCGGATAACTCTTACAAAGCGCTGGATGGCATGGTGGAGCATGTTAAAGAAATTTTAGACGAACTGAAACTACCTTATCGTATTTTGCGCTTGTGTGGTGGCGACATCGGATTTACCTCAGCATTGACTTATGATTTTGAAGTGTTTTCTACCGCTCAAGACCGCTGGTTGGAAATTTCGTCCGTATCAAACTTTGAAACTTTTCAGGCCAATCGTTTAAAATTGCGGTTTAGAAATGCCGAAGGCAAAAGTGAATTGGCACACACACTCAACGGAAGCTCATTAGCGTTACCAAGAGTTTTGGCCGGAATTTTAGAAAATTACCAAACGGAAGATGGCATCAAAATCCCAGAGGTTCTGATTCCATATACGGGATTTGATAAAATATAAATTGTAAGAATATTCTTATTTTTATCGATGAAACGCTAAAAATTCGTGTTGTTTGACGAATTTTTAGCGTTTTCTTTTGTTTTTACCTTAAAAATTTTGAAGTTAGTGACCCCAATCAGAATTTGATCTCACATGAAAAATTTAGTTCGCATATTTATAATCATATCCTTAGTGGTATTGCTAACCAAAGTTTTATTTTAAAACCAGGTGATCGACATAAAAAATTGACCGAGCCCAAACAAGATAATTGAATCATTTTTATAAGTAATGATTAATAGCACTTTTATTTTGATGGTAATGCCCGAACTTTCGTTTGGGCATTTTTTTATCAAAACATTCACAATAGCATCGCTTATAAGTGGTTATATTTATCTAAATTCGTCTCATGAAACAGCTTATAAGCCTCATTTTTATCTTTATGGGATACGTGTCGTTTTCGCAAAACGATGACGAACGATTGGCTGCTGATTATTACCAACGTGGCGAATTTGAAAAAGCACTCATCACCTATCAAAAATTGTATGAGGAACAGCCCAACAATTACAATTATATTTTTTATTTAATAAAAACCCATCAAGAACTCGAACAGTTTTCAGCTGCCGAATCACTTATCAGATCAAAAATCACCATTTACCAAAACCCAACATTACTTATTGAATTGGGATATAACCATCAACTACAAGGTGCTTCACAAAAAGCAAAGGAAAATTATGAAGAAGCCTTATCAAAAATTGAAGAACGTCCTGATTTTGCTCCTTTAATTGGACGGCAATTTGAACAGCATGCCTTATTGGATTATGCCATTGAAACCTATAAAAAAGCGATGGCTCTCGATCCGAACCTGAACTTCAACCGCGAGTTGGCACAAATTTATGGCGAGCAAGGCAATATTGAAATGCTCTTTAGTCATTACATGGCTTATATTGAAGTTCGTCCAGAATATATCAATACCATAAAAAGACAATTCAGCGATTTTATTTCAGAAAACAGCACGAATGAAAACAATGTGCTGCTTAGAAAACTATTGCTCAAAAAGATCCAAACCGAACCAGAAACGTATTGGTACGAATTGTTGAGTTGGCTATTTATGCAAGAGAAAGATTACGACCGAGCTTTTACCCAAGAAAAAGCCTTATTTATGCGAAAACGTGAAAGTTTGAGTCGCATTCTAGAACTGGCAATGACCGCACTCGGCGAAAAAGAAAACGACGTGGCCACCAGTATTTTTAATTATGTTTTGGAAAACACCCAAAACGTAGGCACCATTTTAATTGCCAATCAATATTTGTTGGATATTGAAATTGCCACGGCACCAGTTAAAAACAGATTGGAAATTCAAAAAAAATACAATCAACTGTTTTCCGAATATGGCATTTCACCTCAAACTTTGGGATTGCAAATAGCGTATGCCAATTTTTTAGCTTTCCATTTGAATCAACCAGAAACAGCGAGTGATTTTTTAAAAGAAAGTTTAAAACTTAATATTTCGGCATTGCAACAAGCTGCCGTAAAAATGAAATTGGCCGATATTTTAGTCTTTCAAGAAAAATTTAATGAAGCCTTAATTTATTACACACAAATCCAAACCAGTTCAAAAAACAGTACCATTGCACAAGAAGCTCGATTTAAAGTAGCCAAAACGAGTTATTACAAAGGTGATTTTGAATGGGCTGAATCGCAACTAAAAATTTTAAAAGCATCCACATCCCAACTTATTGCGAATGATGCGCTGGCCTTAAAATTGCTTATTTCCGATAACAAATATGAAGATTCGCTTCACGTCGCCCTAAAGCTTTACGCCAAAGCTGATTTGATGGCATTCCAAAATAAAAATGATGAAGCCATTTCTTTATTGGATAAAATTTTAACTGATCACCAAGGAGAAAGCATTGAAGATCAAGCTTTGTTCAAACAAGCCGAGCTCCTGGTCCAAAAACACGATTATGACAAGGCCATTAAAAACTACGAACTTATTATTGCCTATCATAATGACGGTATTCTGGTTGATGATGCCTATTTTTATTTAGCTGAACTGTATAACAAAACCTTGGACGAACCCGAAAAAGCGAAGCCATTGTACGAAAAAATCATCTTTAACCACCAGGATAGTATTTATTTTGTAGAATCCCGAAAGCAATTTAGGATGTTGCGCGGCGATGCGATTAATTAAGTTCTTAAATTAAAATCCTTAATCTCTTTGATGACAACCCAGAACTTCTGTTATTTGCAGAACAATTGAAATCCAAAATTCAATTTACAGATCCTACCGCCTTTTAATGGTCTTTTAAGTATTGAAATTTGGTGTTTAACCTTAAAACCTTAGTATTATGATCATATACAATGTAACATCAAATATAGACGCCAGTATCCACGATCAATGGCGCGATTGGATTAAAGAGCACATTGCGCATGTTTTGGAAACGGGTCATTTTACTGAAGCCAAACTGACCAAGGTTTTGGTGGAAGAACAAGAAGGCAGCGTTACTTATTCGGTTCAATACCGCGCAAAATCACGTTTGGCACTCGACAAATATTACAAAAACGATGCTGATAAGTTACGTCAACAAGCATTTCTGGCTTTTGGTGATAAAGTATTATCTTTTAGAACAGAGCTCGAAGTCATCAATGAATATACCGTAAAACACAATTAACTTATAATTTATAAAAAGCAGCCATCTAAAAACCGGTTGCATCTGTAAAAAAAATATAAAAACTTGGCTCAATAAATCATCAATTTCATACATTTATCGTTGCCCTAATATCCATTTCAAACCTTTAAATCCGTGTCTAAAGATCAACTCGTCAAAGCAAAAAAGCATCTCGGTCAACATTTTTTAACCGATGAAGGTATTGCTGAAAAAATTGCTGATTCGCTGTCCTATAAAGGCTATGACCATGTTTTGGAAATTGGTCCGGGAATGGGCGTTTTGACCAAGTATTTACTTAAAAAAGATAGCATCACACATGTTATTGAAATTGATACAGAATCGGTTGACTATTTAAAAAACAACTATCTCCACCTTGCCGATCGCATTATTGAAAAAGATTTTTTAAAATACGATTTGAAGGAAGTTTTTGGAGAGCGTCCTTTTGCCATCATCGGGAATTTCCCTTACAATATTTCATCTCAGATCCTTTTTAAAACTTTGGAGATGCGCGATCAAATTCCGGAGTTTTCAGGCATGTTCCAAAAAGAAGTGGCGTTGCGTATTTGCTCAAAGGAAGGCAGTAAAGTTTATGGCATATTATCGGTTTTAACCCAAGCTTTTTATGATGCCGAATATCTTTTTACGGTGCCGCCATCGGTTTTTAATCCGCCGCCAAAAGTAGATTCGGGCGTGTTGATCTTAACACGAAAAGAAAACTTCAAACTTCCGTGCAATGAAGAACTTTTTTTTAAAGTGGTAAAAATCGGCTTTCAACAACGTCGAAAAACACTTCGGAACAGTTTAAAATCCTTTGAGATATCCGAAAACATAAAATCAAACCCTATCTTTGACAAACGCCCCGAACAATTGAGTGTACAACAATTTATAGCATTGACCCAATTGATAGAAAGCGCATATTAATCCTTAAAAACCATCACATTTGGCAGAAGAGAGAGAGAACATACAATTTGAATTGACCGACGAACTCATTGAGCAGGTTCAGCAGCTTATCGCCCGTAAAGACGATGACGCACTTCATTTGCTTTTAAATGATTTCCATTATGCCGATATCGCTGAAATCTTGGATGAAGTTGAATTGGATGAGGCGATTTATGTTATCAAACTCCTAGATTCAGAAACGACTTCGGAAATATTGTTGGAGTTGGACGAATACCGTCGTGAGAAAATATTGCGCAATCTTTCTTCAAAAGAAATTGCTGACGAAGTCCAAGCTTTGGATACAGATGATGCCGCCGATATTATTGCCGAACTTTCGCAAGAACGTCAGCGCGAAGTTATCCATCATATTGAAGACGAAGAACACAAGGCCGAAATTACCGAATTATTGGCCTATGATGAAGATACGGCAGGCGGGCTTATGGCCAAAGAATTGGTCAAAGTGTATGAAACCTGGACCGTTGCAGGATGTTTGCGCCGTATTAGAGGCCAAGCCAAAGATGTCACACGCGTCCATTCCATTTATGTGGTAAACAAACAAAATAAATTGATTGGCCGCTTATCATTAAAAGACTTGATCGTTGCCAAAAGTGACGAAAAAATTGCCGATATCTATATCAAAAATGTCGATTACGTAAAAGTTGACGAAGATCCGGAAGAAGTAGCCAAAATCATGGCCAAATATGACTTGGAAGCCATCCCGGTGGTTGATGACAACATGGTTTTATTAGGTCGTATTACGATTGATGATATTGTGGACGTTTTAATTGAAGAAGCCGATAAAGATTACCAATTGGCAGC
>NZ_DATJCY010000089.1:0-7050 GCF_035577925.1 Gelidibacter sp.
TATTTGCACTGTCGTTTTTCAGGGGTTGCAGATAACTCACAAATATGCGAAATTCCAATAAGCTATCCAAGCCTGTATATGGCTATTTATTAATTGTTTACAATTTTGTATCATTATGGATATTTAAAATACGAAACCCAATGGATACTCAAAAAACGAAGTCCAAATTTAATCGTTGGCCCTTACATGATAAGTTTCACGGCGAAATTCACATGTTATTCCGGATTCATACACGTCTAACAGGTATTCCGATTTTTTTATTTTAATACTGGTTTTGTGCTTTTGCCAAACAACTTTTTAAAAATGGAAATTATGCACAACATATTTATCGCCCTAGTTAATCATTTTTTTTGATTTTTAGTATTCTTCTAAACGCAGTAATTAACAATTATTTACGCGTATAACATGCAGCATGTTTTTGACCTTATAAACCCAATTTGTATGGTTTTATAATACCCATTACACTAATAAATACTGTTTGTTTTAAAGAATTTTATTCAACACTATTTTTGTAGTCAAATTCTTATTGTTTTAATAGTCCACAAAATTAAGGCACAGGCCGCAACCCTTGCCAACGCTCACTTTTAGCCCTCCTTCGACAATCCTTCGACATTCCTCCCAAAAAATCGAATTTTACCGAAGCTCACTCGAACAAGTGTCGAACAAGACTCGAACAAAACCCCCTCAAAATCGGAAAAAGCAGACAATAGGTGCCAATACATGCCACACTATTGCTTTATTGAGTATGCTGTTGTATCTTAATACGTTTTTTTAAACGCGGATTTTAAAAATTATAGTTTGACTTTTTAAAGTTATTTATAATGCAGATTTAACCCGCTAAACCAAACCTTCAAAAGATAATAACCATTAAAAAGAAGGCTAAGAAAAACATAGGCGTACCAAATAAATTTTTGGTTTAAACTTAAACCTGTGCATTTCTTTGGATAGCTTATTTTCAAATCATTTGTACAGATCGCCATACAAAACTCATATAGCTTAACCTATCGGATACTGCTTTTTTTTGTACCTTTGCAATCCCAGTCTTTGGGACCAATTATTAATTTTAAATATTAAAATATATGTATCCAGCAGAATTAGTAAAACCAATGCGAGAAGACTTGACAAAAGTTGGATTTGAGGAGCTACACACCGCTCAAGACGTAGATACCGCGATAGCAAAAGAAGGAACAACCTTAGTAGTCATCAATTCGGTTTGTGGCTGTGCGGCAGCCAATGCGCGCCCGGGAGCACGAATGAGTTTGCAAAATGCAAAACGCCCTGACCATATTGTAACCGTTTTTGCAGGTGTTGACCAAGAAGCGGTTAGCCAAGCAAGACAGCACATGGTACCATTTCCTCCAAGTTCACCAAGTATGGCCTTGTTTAAAGATGGCGAATTGGTACACATGTTAGAACGTCACCACATTGAAGGAAGACCAGCCGAATTGATTGCTGAAAACCTTGTAGATGCTTATAACGAGTACTGTTAAGAAATTTGAAGCTTAAAAAGCATTATTCTGAATTTTAAAAAACCACGACAAATTTGCCGTGGTTTTTTGCATTTATACAGTTTTGAAAAACACTTTATTAAGACTTCCGTTTTGCTGCTGACTTAAGTTTTTGGGTAAAATAACGCCGTATTGGCAAGTCCATAAATTCAGAAACCAGATAAGCCAAAATAATCAACAAAATAGTAGAAATTGGAACCACCCAAGCCAGTTGGGTCATACTTGGTTGTTTGGCCACCACATAATTTGCAAATACCCACATAAATGGATAATGCGTCATATAAAGTGGATAAGAAATATCACCAGAAAACTTATTAATTTTATGATGTTTGGCCGACAAACTTGCGCCTGCGCCCAACGATACTAAAAATGGAAAGTAAAAAACCACCGATAACGGATCGACCAGCCAGTTCTGTTGCCCATTATGCGGGGTCGACTTTGCAAGGGTTTTAAACTTATAACTACTTTTCAAAATCAATAAAATTGAACCGGAAACATCTATAAGCTAAAATATAATTAAAAATAGTTTATGAATGTTTCAACTGTAATTTTACAAATTGGTTTAAGAATAGCAATACCTGAATTGCATAATATCCGTATGTTTTTAGAACTGATTTTTATTAATTTTGCAGCATGAAAAAAATATTGGCTTACCCTCTAACGGTTATATATTTCATTTTTTTTGGAATCACTCTTGTAGTATTCCATCCCATCCAATGGATTTGCTTTAATCTGTTTGGCTATAAAGCGCATAAGTTGAGCGTAGATTGGTTGCAGTTTTTTCTGTTGCGTTGCCTAAATATCTTGGGCACGCGTTTTACATTCATCAATCCTTACGATATTGACACCAACCAACCACTGATCATTGTTGCCAACCATCAAAGCATGTACGACATTTCGCCCATTACGTGGTATATGCGAAAACACCATCCAAAATTTATTTCCAAAAAAGAATTAGGCAAAGGCATTCCCAGTGTTTCCTACAACTTACGACATGGCGGTTCGGTATTAATCGATCGTAAAAACCCCAGACAATCCTTACCGGCTATTATGAAGTTTGGGGAATACATTGAAAAAAACAATCGTGCCGCAGTGATTTTCCCAGAAGGAACGCGAAGCAAAAACGGGGTTCCAAAACCATTTCAAACTAAAGGATTGGAAATTTTGATTAAAAAAATCCCATCTGGAACCATCGTTCCTATCAGTATCAACAATTCCTGGAAAATGTTGCGCTACGGAAAATTTCCCATGGGAATTGGAAATCATTTAATATTCACAGTACATCAACCTCTCAAAATTGCTACATTTGTAGATAAGGAAGAATTAATACGGACTGTTGAGCAGACCATTTCTTCAAACATTCACCCTTAAGTTTCAAATACCATGTCATTAAAAAATATACGTTTGGAAGTCATGCAATATCTTGAAAAAGATGTTGAATCACTCATTGAAAAATACTTAATTCCGGTGGATAGCATTTGGCAACCCTCCGATTTTTTACCCGATTCAGAAAGCGATTCGTTTTATGAAGATGTGAAGGAACTCCGCGAATTATCCAAAGAATTACCTTATGATTTTTGGGTAGTTATGGTTGGCGATATGATCACGGAAGAAGCGTTGCCAACTTACGAATCTTGGCTCATGGATGTAGAAGGCATCAATCAAGTAGAACGAAATGCTTGGGGAAAATGGGTGCGCCATTGGACCGGAGAAGAAAACCGACATGGCGATGTCCTTAACAAATATCTCTATTTATCCGGACGTGTTAATATGAAGGAAATAGAAATCACAACCCAGCACTTAATTGCCGACGGATTTGATATTGGCACAGATAGAGATCCTTATAAAAACTTTGTTTACACCAGTTTTCAAGAGCTGGCCACCTATATTTCGCATAACCGCGTGGCCAAAATTGCAAAACAAAAAGGCAACCGTCAACTTTTTAAAATGTGCAATATGATTGCTGGTGATGAAATGCGCCATCACCATGCCTACTCTGAATTTGTAGAACGTATTTTTGCTGTAGATCCCAATCAAATGATGGTTGCATTTCAAACCATGATGAAACAAAAGATCACCATGCCTGCGCATTTCCTAAGAGAATCTGGTGACAGGATTGGAACTGCATTTGAAGAGTTTTCAAACACCGCTCAACGTATTGGCGTTTATACCTCAAACGATTATGTGGACATTTTGGAAAAACTGGTGAAACGATGGGATTTAGGAAACATCAAAAATCTTTCCGATGATGGTGAGAAAGCAAGAGATTATCTGATGAAACTTCCGGACCGAATGAGACGATTGGCAGACCGCATTAAAATTCCTGAAAATTCCTATCAATTTAAATGGGTGCAACCGGCACATTTAAAATAAGATAAAAGCATTAGGTGGAACGCTGATTCCGTATGAAAATCAAAGAAAATCAAATTGATAAAACCATCGCGTTTGTCAAACAGCAACTTGCCAATGCCGAAGGCGGCCACGATTGGTTTCATATTGAGCGCGTTTATAATAACGCTTTAACGATTGCCAAACACGAAAATGTAAATGTTTTTGTGGTAAAACTTGGCGCACTTCTCCATGATATTGCCGATAGTAAATTTCATAATGGCGATGAAGCCATTGGACCCAAAATAGCAGAAAGTTTTATGCGCAGCATTGCTATCGAAAATCATGTTATTGAACACGTTATCAACATCATTAAAAACATTTCGTTTGCCGGTGGAAAAAATCCACAAAGCTTCAAAGCTCCAGAACTGGATGTCGTCCAGGATGCTGACCGTTTGGATGCCATAGGTGCGATCGGGATTGCGAGAACCTTTAATTATGGCGGATTTAAGAATAGACCACTTTTTGACCCTTCAATAAAGCCAAATTTAGAAATGACCAAAGCCGAATATAAAGCGTCAACGGCACCAACCATCAATCATTTTTATGAAAAACTGCTGTTTCTTAAAGATAAGATGAATACCAAAACAGGGTTGCAAATGGCCAAAGAAAGGCACGCGTATATGGAACAATTTCTTGATCAATTTCACGCCGAATGGAATGGCGAAAAATAGATTATTGTAGATTTTTATTTAAAAATAAGCTAGACCACTTGGTTTGTCTTCAATTTTAAGGGCTTAAACGCCTAAAATCATCAAAAAAATAACATGGTTTTAACAGTTAAATAGCATTCAAACTAATTAAAAATTTAATAGTTTTGGCGCTCACAAAAAAAATATTTTCATGAAAAAAATAGTACTGTCCCTCACCATTTTTATGCTGACTTTTTCGACAGCCATAAAAGCTGATGAAGGGATGTGGTTTTTGATGCACATCGAGCGCTTAAACCAAAGAGACATGCAGAAAATGGGTCTTCAATTGACTGCAGAAGAAATTTACAGCATTAACAACCGAAGTTTAAAAGATGCCATCGTTCAATTTAATGGTGGTTGTACCGCAAGTATTGTTTCTGAAAACGGCTTGGTATTGACCAACCATCACTGTGGATATGATGCCATTGCAGAATTATCTACTGCCGACAGAAACCACTTAAAAGATGGCTATTGGGCAAAATCATTGGATGCCGAATTAAAACCAGAAAGCTTATACGTTCGGTTTTTTGTAAGAATGGATGATGTTTCTAAGCGTATTTTAGCACAAGTCAATGATAAAATGACCGAAAAAGAGCGTGAAGCCGCCATCAACAAAGAAATTTCTAAAATTGAAAAAGAAAATAACGAAGGTGGAAAATACACTGTTTCTGTACGTTCTTTTTATCAAGGCAATGAGTTTTACTACTTTGTATATGAAGATTACAAAGATGTGCGTTTAGTAGGAACACCTCCGGAAAGTGTTGGAAAATATGGTGGTGATACCGATAACTGGGAATGGCCAAGACATACCGGTGATTTTGCTCTATTCAGAGTTTATGCAGATGCTGATGGCAATCCGGCCGAATATTCTACCGCCAACGTGCCGCTAAAATCAAAATACCATCTACCGGTAAGTATTGACGGCGTTAAGGAAAATGACTTTGCCATGATCTTGGGTTACCCTGGACGAACCAACCGTTGGATGCCAGCGCAAGGTGTTGAGCAAAACGTAAAGTTTGCTTATCCAGCTTGGGTAGAAGGTTCAAAAGTAAGCATGGATGTCATGAAAAAATATATGGATAATGACGAAGCCATCAATTTAATGTACGCTTCATCTTATGCTAGTATTGCCAACTATTGGAAAAACCGTGGTGGCATGATTGAGGCATTGACCGCCCATAAAACCGTAGCCACAAAAACGGAAGTTGAAAACAAATTTGACAAATGGGCAAACAAAAAGAATAACAAAGCTACGTATGGCAATGTTATTTCTGACATCAACGCCTATTACAAATTAACCAATGACAAAGCACAGCACGACAACTATTTAAACGGACTTATACGTGGTTCAAAATTTGCTGTCTTACCTTACAGATTAGGAAGTGCATTGGACCAATATGCTAAAGCCAATGAAGCCGCTCGTGAAAACATGCTTTCAAGATTGGAAGGCTTTATAGAAAGCACTTATAAAAACTACCACTTGCCTCTGGAAAAAGAAATTCTTGCAAAACAATTGAATGTTTATGCTTCAAAAACAAATTATCCGCTTCCGGAAATCGTAAAGGAAGTAGGTACTCAAAACAACAACGATTTTACGGCTTACGTAGAATCTATGTTTGACAACAGTATTTTTACTTCAAAAGAAAGTATCACTGCTTTTTTGGCAAATCCTGATGCGACAAAGCTAGAAAATGACCCGATGTACATTTTATCAAACCAATTGCTAACTAAGTACAGAGAACAACCGGAGCACCTTATCCAACCTGAAAATGATTTCCAAGCAGCGTTCAGAAAACTGGTTGCTGGATTGCGCGAATCTGGTTTGAGCAAAATCAGATATTCTGATGCCAACTCAACCTTACGTTTAAGCTATGGAAAAGTAAGAGCTTTACCGGTAAGTGACAAAGAAAATGATGCTGAATTCAATAACTACACTACTTTAAAGGGTATGGTAGCCAAATACAAACCAAACGATTTGGAGTTTGATTTGCCACAGCACATGTTGGATATGTATGCCAAAAAAGATTATGGACGCTATGCCAATGAAAGAGGTGAACTTTCCGTAAACTTTTTATCAGATAATGATATTACCGGTGGGAACTCAGGATCGCCAGTGATCAATGGTAAAGGCGAATTGATCGGTTTGGCTTTTGATGGAAACATTGAAGCGATGGCCGGTGATGTTATTTTTGATGCCGATTTACAACGTACTATCAATGTTGATATTAGATATGTCCTTTGGTTGATCGATAAATATTCTAATGCCAAACATATTGTTGATGAATTGACCATTGTTGGTGGACAATCTTAAATAGTACTACAGACCGCTTCGCTTTTAGATACTAGAAGCAAGACGAGCCAAGATGAAATAAAAAATGCGAACTGAATTAATTGGTTCGCATTTTTTGTTGTGGATAAAAATCAGCTCAATCTGTGTCATCTGCGTTCTAACGTCCCGGAAA
>NZ_DATJCY010000090.1:0-2744 GCF_035577925.1 Gelidibacter sp.
TAAAAAATTATGAGCAAAGTAGGAATTATCATGGGAAGCAAAAGCGATTTGCCAGTTATGCAAGACGCCATAGATATTTTAAAAGAATTTAATATTGCTGTTGAAGTTGATATTGTTTCGGCACATCGCACTCCCGAAAAATTATTTGATTATGGCAAAAACGCGCATACTCGTGGATTTTCGGTCATTATTGCCGGCGCCGGCGGTGCTGCGCATTTACCTGGCATGATCGCGTCCTTATCGCCATTACCTATTATTGGTGTTCCGGTTAAGAGCACAAACTCTATTGACGGCTGGGATTCTGTGCTTTCCATTCTTCAAATGCCAGGTGGCGTACCTGTAGCCACCGTAGCACTCAACGGTGCAAAAAACGCAGGTATTTTGGCAGCGCAAATCATCGGAAGCTCTGATGCCAAAGTTTTGGAAACCATTATTGCTTACAAAGAAGATCTGAAAGCAAAAGTGAACGCATCGGCAGAAGAATTAAAATAGAAAAACCCCAACATACGTTGAGGCTCTTCCTGCTATTAATCAATTATACTAAATGATTTTAATCAAATCGTTTTTTCAATTGTTCCAAATGTAAAATATAATTATAGAAAAACCTAACATATAAATATTGAAGTAATTACAATTGTGCGTTTTTTTTGACTTATGACATTAAAAGCACAATATTTACTTTGCAACCAAGTAATCCATGACCATTCTAAATACAACTTTCAATACCACATTTAACACGGCGCCCTTTTCAAAAATAAAAGATGCCGATTATCTACCAGCCTTCAAAATTGCCATCGATGAAGCCAAAGCCGAAATAGACGCGATCATCACAACAGAAGCCGCTCCAACCTTTGAAAACACGATTGAAGCCCTAGAGTTTAGTGGACAGCAATTAGACAGGATTTCTCATATTTTTTTCAATCTCAATTCGGCAGAAACCAATGATGACATTCAAAAAATAGCACAACAAGTATCGCCGCTATTATCAGAATTCAGCAATGACATTACTCTAAACGAAGCCTTATTTAAACGTGTAAAAGCTGTTTATGACCAAAAAAGCAATTTGAATTTAACGGTTGAACAGCAAACATTGCTTGATAAAAAATACAAAAGTTTTTCGCGCAATGGCGCCAATCTTTCTGATGATGACAAACAAAAGCTGAGGGAAATTGACAAACAACTCAGTCAACTCAGTCTTAAGTTTGGTGAAAACGTCCTAGCAGAAACAAATAATTTTGAAATGTTGGTTTCAGATCAAAACGAACTTTCAGGTTTGCCCGAAGGCGTTTTGGAAGCCGCAAAACAACTAGCCGAAAGCAAGGATAAAGAGGGTTGGTTATTTACGTTGGATTACCCGAGTTATATCCCTTTTATGACTTATGCCGATAATAGGGAACTTAGAAAAAAACTGGCCATCGCTGCCGGAAAAAAAGCGTTTAAAGGTGACGCTTTAGACAATCAGGAAAATGTGTTGCAAATTGTAAAATTACGTTTTGAACGTGCTCAATTATTAGGCTATAAAACCCATGCCAATTTTGTGCTGGAAGAACGAATGGCCAAAACACCCGAAAAAGTAGAAAGTTTTCTTCAAGAACTTTTAGAAAAAGCAAAGCCCGCAGCATTAAAAGAATTTAATGAATTACAAGATTTTGCAAAAGATTTGGATGGTATTGACATCCTTCAAAAATGGGATTCGGCATATTACTCCGAAAAACTAAAGCACAAACGCTTTGATCTGGACGACGAAAAATTAAAACCATATTTAAAACTCGAAAATGTCATTAACGGTTCCTTTAAAATTGCGCAAAAATTATTCGGACTGGAATTTGAGGAAATTACAACTATCGACAAATACCATGAAGACGTTTTGACCTATAAAGTAACCGATGCTGAAGGTGAGTTCATTTCGGTTTTTTATGCTGATTTCTTCCCAAGACCGGGAAAACGCAATGGCGCATGGATGACCAGCTATAAGCCACAATATGTGAAAGACGGCCATAATGAACGCCCACACATTTCGATTGTTTGCAACTTTACCAAACCTACTAAAACCAAACCGTCATTACTGACGTTTAACGAAGTTACCACCTTATTTCATGAGTTTGGACACGCACTTCATGGCATGTTGGCCAACACGACGTATCCAAGTTTGTCCGGCACAAGCGTATTTTGGGATTTTGTGGAATTACCAAGTCAGATTTTTGAAAACTGGTGCTATGAAAAAGAAGCGCTGGAACTGTTTGCCAAACATTATCAAACTGGCGAATTGATTCCGATGGATTTGGTTCAAAAAATAAAGGATTCAGCAGCATTTCATGAAGGCATGCAAACCTTACGCCAATTGAGTTTTGGACTTCTGGATATGAGTTGGCATGGCATTGATCCTACCGCCATAACCAATGTTAAAGCCCATGAACTGAAAGCTTTTGAAAACACTCAACTGTATCCGGATGTAGCCGAAAATTGTATGAGCACATCGTTTTCGCATATTTTTCAAGGCGGCTATTCATCAGGATATTACAGCTATAAATGGGCAGAAGTTTTGGATGCCGATGCGTTTGAATACTTTAAGGAAAAAGGAATATTCAACAAGGAGGTCGCCACAAAATTTAAAGACAACATACTTTCACAAGGTGGCATTGAAAACCCAATGGTGTTGTACAAACGTTTTAGAGGCAAAGAACCTCAACCAGAGGCATTATTAAAACGTGCAGGTTTAATTGAGAAATAACCAGAGGCAATAT
>NZ_DATJCY010000091.1:0-4667 GCF_035577925.1 Gelidibacter sp.
CCTTTTTCTTGAAAAAACAAAAATATATATTAGTTTCAAAATTAGATTCTACCCTTTACAATGCAAATACAAGTAGTGCTTTACAGAGGGAAATAAAATGGGACAAATCTATGTTTTAGATTTGTCCCATTAGTGACCCAATCAGGATTCGAACCTGAGACCTACTGCTTAGAAGGCAGTTGCTCTATCCAGCTGAGCTATTGGGCCGAAACTAAAAAACAAAGATTAATCTGTCGGGGTGGCAGGATTCGAACCTGCGGCCTCCTGCTCCCAAAGCAGGCGCGATAACCGGGCTACGCTACACCCCGAAAGGTTATCTTTTGTTTCAATTCTAAAAATTGAAGTGCAAATATATAGCTTTTCTTTCAATTGTAACAATAATTATTTCTAAATTTAAACTTTAAAGATTATTCATATGAAAACTAGATGTTTTGCTGTTTTAGTAACGGCTTTTATTGGGTTTGTATCTTGTGCTCAGGATAAAAATCCTATTAATACTGACCATGATTATGAAATAGTGGTTTCTGATTTGACCATTCCATGGGGAATTGCATTTCTGCCAGATCAATCTATGTTGATCAATGAGAAGGAAGGAAAAATTATTCATTTTAAAGATGGGAAAAAAACAGAAGTACAAGGTGTTCCTGAAGTTTATAATAGAGGACAGGGCGGACTTTTGGATATTATGCTTCATCCTAATTATGATGAAAACGGTTGGATTTATTTCACTTACGCCTCTTCTGAAGGTGAAGGTAATGGCGGACATACGGCATTGATGCGCGCCAAACTTGTAAACAATACACTCGTTAATAAAGAATTGCTTTATAAAGCGACGCCAAATACAACCAAAGGACAGCATTTTGGTTCGCGCATCGTTTTTGATAATGATGGTTACCTTTATTTTACGATTGGAGAGCGCGGCGAACAGGATGTTAATCCACAGGATATTACTCGCGATGGCGGTAAAGTCTATCGTTTAAATGATGATGGTTCTGTCCCTAATGACAATCCATTTATAAATGAGCCTAATGCTAAAAAAGCAATTTATTCTTACGGACATCGCAATCCGCAAGGTATGGTTTTGCATCCTGAAACCGGTAAAGTATGGACCAATGAGCATGGGCCTCAAGGTGGTGACGAAATAAATATCATTAAAAAGGGAGCGAATTACGGTTGGCCGGTTATTAGTTATGGAATTAATTACTCAGGGACAAAGTTTACGGATATCACCGAAAAAGAAGGCATGGAACAACCCCTTCATTACTGGGATCCGTCAATTGCACCAAGTGGTATGGCTTTTATAACAAGCGACAAATATCCCGGTTGGAAAGGCAATTTATTAATAGGATCTCTAAAATTTAAGTATTTAGATAAAATTATTTTGTCCGATGAAAAAGTCATAAAAGAAGAACGTTTGCTAGATGGATTGGGCCGTGTAAGAACCGTGGTTCAAGGACCGGATGGCTATATTTATGTAGGTATAGAAAACTTAGGGGTTGTTAAACTTTTACCTAAAAATTAATAATTACGATGATTGGAGTATTTGTGTTTTTAAGCATTGTATTTTCATGCAATAGTGAACAATTACAACCACAGGAGCAATCTCAAGAACTTAAGGAAAGTATTAAAAGAGGTGCTTTGGTGTATGAGGATTTTTGTATGAACTGCCATTTGCCAGATGGAAAAGGTACACCTAATATATATCCGCCTTTGGCAGATTCGGATTATTTAATGAAAAAACGTGAAGAAAGTATAAAAGCTGTAAAGTATGGACTGGCGGGAGAAATTACAGTTAATGGCAAAAAATATAATAATGCCATGGCCAGTTTAGGGCTTTTGGATGATGAAGTTGCCGATGTTATGAATTATATTTTAAATTCATGGGGGAATGCGGATGGTAAAATTGTAACCGTTGCCGAAGTTTCTAAAATACAGCCGTAAGAGTTCTTTATATTTGGTTAAATTTGCCTCATCAATTTAAACAATAAAGCATGCTGATTATAGGAATTGCAGGAGGGACCGGATGTGGTAAAACAACCGTTGTCAATCAAATTTTAACTGAATTGCCAGAAGGGGAAGTGGGTGTCATCTCGCAAGATTCCTATTATAAGGACACGTCACATCTGAGTTTTGAAGAACGTACCGAGATTAATTTTGACCATCCACGCTCCATCGATTTTGAACTGTTGGAAAGTCACTTAAAAGATTTGCGCCAAGGAAAAGACATTCAGCAACCAATATATTCGTTTATAAAACATAATAGAACAGGCGATACGGTTTTGACGCATCCGCGGAAGGTAATGATTGTTGAAGGTATTTTGATTTTAACCAATCCCGAATTAAGGGATATGTTTGATATCAAAATATTTGTTCATGCAGATAGTGATGAGCGACTAATAAGACGATTAAAACGTGACATTATGGAGCGCGGCCGTGATTTGGACGAAGTACTGGCACGTTACAAAAGCACTTTAAAACCAATGCACGAGCAGTTTATTGAACCTATGAAAGAATATGCCGATATCATCATTCCAAATAATAAGTACAACACAGTGGCCATTGATATCGTGAAATCTATCATTAACGAACGTTTAGTGTAATTTTGAGATGAATCCAAAATATTTAAGACCCTTTAAAAACATGTACGTCATTATCTTTACGGTATTTGCCATATGGATGCTGTTTTTTGATGGTAATTCTTTTTTAATTCATCATGAATTGAATTCAGAAATGAAAGCTTTGGAAAATGAACGTGATTATTATATTAAAGAAATCCAAAAAGATAAAAAAGCCATAAAGGCATTAAGTACTGAGGAGGGTTTGGAACGCTTGGCTCGTGAAAAATATTATATGAAACGAGAAAATGAAGAAATTTATATTATTGAATATGAAGATAGTATAAAAAACAAAAGTGATTATGACTAAAACACTATTTGGAGATTTTGAAGAAGTATCTTCCAAACAATGGAAACAACTCATTCAATACGATTTAAAAGGTGCGGATTATAACGAAACCCTTATTTGGAAAACCGATGAAGGTATTAATGTAAAACCTTTTTATCATGCCGATGAATTTGAGGATGTTTCGGATAGTTTTGGCACTGAAAGTACGACTTGGCAAATTTGCCAAACGATATTTGTAGCAAATATTGAAAAATCAAATCTAAAGGCAATAGATGCCATCCAACGCGGTGCAGAAGGCATTAAGTTTATTCTTCCTTCTTCGGATATTGTAATTAAAGACCTTTTAGTCAATATTAATTTGACTAAAATTGCCGTTTTTTTTGAATGTCAATTTTTATCGGCACAATTTGCAAAGCAATTTACATTTATTCCGAGCAAAAACAATAAGTATATTCAAACGGATATTATTGGAAATTTAGCCAAAACCGGAAACTGGTTTACAAATTTAAAATCAGATTTCGCAGAGTTTGAAGCCATTATAAAACATACAAAAACTTTTACCATTAACTTGGATTCGTACCAAAATGCAGGTGCCAATATGGTGCAACAATTGGCTTATAGTTTGGCTCATGCCAATGAGTACTTAAATTATTTAGACGATAAACTTTCGGATTTAGCTAAGCAATCTTTCGAGGTTATTTTTAATGTTTCGGTGGGTACCAATTACTTTTTTGAAATTGCCAAACTTCTTGCGTTAAGAAAACTATGGGCAACTTTGGCAAGAGCTTACGGTTTCCGTGAGGATTGTCTCATTTTTGCTACACCAACAAAACGCAATAAGACTTTATATGATTATAATACCAATTTGTTGCGCACTACAACCGAATGTATGAGTGCCATTTTAGGTGGTGCCAACGTGATTAGCAATTTGCCTTATGATGCTATTTACCATAAGGACAATGAGTTTTCCGAACGTATTTCAAGAAATCAACTATTGATTTTAAAGCACGAAAGTTATTTTGATAAAGTCGATAATCCGGCCGATGGCGCATACTATATTAAAAGTATAACCACACAATTAGCCGAAAAAGCATTGGTTTTATTTAAGGATATTGAACAAAATGGCGGATTCTTACATCAGTTAAAAGAAGGCATTATTCAAAATAAAATAAAGGAAAGCGCCACAAAAGAACAAGAGCAATTTGATCGTGGCGAATTGGTTTTGTTGGGTACAAACAAACATCGTAATACCAATGATAAAATGAAAGACACATTGGAACTCTATCCTTTTATCAAAAAAAATCCAATTAAAACTTTGATTGAACCTATTATCGGAAAGCGTTTGGCGGAAACTGTGGAACAAAAACGATTGGAAGATGAGTAGAAAAAATTTACAGCATATTGAATTAGATAAGAGTCGAAGGTCAGATGACGAAAGTCTATTGGCGAATCATTCTCAACTTGAAACTTTTCACACTGCCGAAGGCATATCAGTTTTCCCGTCGTACAGCTTTGCTGATTTAAAAAATGTTGAACATCTTAATTTTATTGCTGGAATAGCCCCTAATTTACGAGGACCTTATTCCACAATGTATGTGCGCCGCCCTTGGACCATTCGTCAATATGCAGGATTTTCAACAGCCGAAGAAAGTAATGCTTTTTATAGAAGAAATCTGGCCGCAGGACAAAAAGGACTATCTGTAGCTTTCGATTTGGCAACGCATAGAGGTTATGATTCCGATCACGAACGCGTGGTTGGTGAT
>NZ_DATJCY010000092.1:0-6063 GCF_035577925.1 Gelidibacter sp.
CTGAAGAGGGGAGCTGGGTTGTGAATGCTTATTAGTATTTGTGATTTTATAACTAATTTTTAAAAAACAGGCTGTGCGATTTCGCGCATTGATGTGGTTATTGGTTTGATTTATATTCGGGTTTCGTATTTTGAGTATCCATAAAGATATAGAATTGTAAACTAGTAATAAATAGCTATATAATAGGTTTGGATAGGCTGATGGGATTTCGCCAAGCTTCTGGGCGTTTTGCATAATACCAAAGAAAAATCCGTCTGTTAAAAAAACAATTTGGAATTTTGAAAACAGTAACTTTTAAGTTACATTTGTACCAATGGAAAAAGTTAGGCAAGTAATACAATACAAACATTATTTCGAAGAGTTTCTACTTGCTCAACCGAAAAAGATTCAGGACAAGATATTTAAGATCATTGAAATAATCGAAACCTTTCAACACGTGCCGAAAACCTATTTGGCGCCAATGAAAACTCACAAAGGATTATATGAGGCTCGAATAAAATTAGGTTCAGATATTTGGTGAGTTTTTTGCTTCTTCGACAAGGGTAAGTTAGTTGTATTATTAAACGGATTTACGAAAAAGACCCAGAAAACGCCAAAAAAAGAAATTGACAAAGCTGTCCGATTAATGAAAGAATATTATGAAGATAAAAACAAAAGAGATGGAAACTAAAAGCTGGAAAGATATAAAAGATACCGTTTACGGAGAAAAAGGAACTGAGCGCAGAGACGAACTCGAAAGAGATTTTGAATCGTTTAAAATTGGTTTGCTCTTAAGAAACGCAAGAGAAGAAAAAAATATGACCCAAGAGCAACTTGGTGAACTGATTGACAAAAAACGGACATACATTTCGCGTGTAGAAAATAATGGAAGTAACCTGACTTTAAAGACTTTGTTTGACATCGTTGAGAAAGGGCTTGGCGGAAAGGTAAATATTACAATTGAAGTCTAATAAAGTAGGAACAACATCGGTAACCGTTGCATAACGCTATAAATTGACAAAAAAACAAACTGATTTAAGCCCTTTTTAGGGCTTTTTTTGTTTTTAGTGGTTCAAACTTCCTGTCCCTGAACGTAAGGGATTGCTGTCCGTCCACTATTGGGTTCATAATAAAAAGGAGTGTCAGCCGTAGCGTTTACACTCCTTTTTACATTTTATTTATGCTTTTGCTATATTGTTGCAGTGACAAAATATTCATTTAAATGTCTATTGGGACTTGTATGACTGAGCAGTGTTCGTAGCTCATCATTAAAAAAAAGACGAGTTCATCGATTTTTATTTTATTTACAGGAAATTTGCAAATAGATTTTGCGTGAACAATGGAATGTTGTTGTGTTGACTGAAAGCTGATTGTAGTAGGTTTAGGCGAGTATCTGTGGAATCCCATATCTTATTTATTATTGCATAGGAAATGACTACAATAACATTTTAAAACACTTCAGGCAATTAGTCAGTAGTATCTATTACTTTTGATAATCAATCCTTTCAAGAGGTATTTGGTCTTTTTGGGGTTATTGTTAAAGCCAAATTCTAATTCTATAAGGATATATACTTTACGAATCTGGCCATATACTCATTGTGTCAATTTTAGAGGTTGATTTTTGTTAGTTTCGTTTGATTTTGTATCGTTAAATAACGTGCAAGACTTAACTGTTAAACTTTAAAATCAATTTAAAATGAAAAAGTCCTCAAAAGTAACCCGTATCCTTGCCAACACCTTTTTGTTAGCGTTCATGTTTTTAATGTCTTGTTCAAAGGACGATGGGCCAGATCCTGTTCCTGAGAAAGAAACCCTAATACTAACGCCTTCCTCTACCGTTGTTTCTGATGGTGCTATCGTTCAGTTTGCCGTAGCTGTCAACAACGTCGTGGTTGATGATGCCATTATTTATGTTGATGGTGTAGCGATTGCTAATGACCAACATACCTTTTTTGAACCCGGCACTTATAGTGTGGTGGCTAAAAAGGAAGGGTTTGCCGATAGCAAAGCCGTTACGATAACCGTAAATAAAGATTTGGTCGATGTTTATGTTGCGGGTTCAGAATACGTTGATGGCGTAGAACAGGCAACTTATTGGAAAAATGGAGTTGCCCATCATCTTACTTCCGGAACTACAAGTGCGAGAGCTTATAAAGTTATCGTTCGTGGTGCTGACGTTTATGTTTTGGTAGAAGTTGGTTATAGAGCTATAAAATATTGGAAAAATGACGAAGAACATCTTATATATTCGCAGGACAATGCCGATGTATATGCTAGAGATATGTTTGTTTCTGATAATGGCGATGTATATATTGCAGGTGCTAGCACCGAAAAAAATGGAAACTTAGGCGCTAAATATTGGAAAAATGGCGTCATGACCAAATTAGTCCATAATACTATTTCTACAGCTACAGGCATTGCTGTAAATGGTAATGATGTTTATGTATCTGGTTATAGTATGCTCAATAACACTGATGATATGCCTATTGCAGTATATTGGAAAAATGGAGTGGCATTTCCTTTATCGGATGGCACCGTTAGAACTATGACTTCTAAGATAGCGGTCTCAGGGAATGATGTTCACATTACAGGCAACGTGGCCGATGGAACAGCGAAGCAATGGTTGGCAAAATATTGGAAAAACGGAGAGGAAACAAACCTTGTTAACGGTCAAGAGGCCAATGATATTTTTATTGACGGCACCGATGTTTATATTACAGGCCGCCAAGGGGGCGTTAAGTATTGGAAAAATGGGGTGCCTTTTGAAATTCCTGGCGGTTCTTTTATCTACGGAATTACTGTATTGGATGATACGGTTTACACGGTGGGTACTACTTGGAATTCTGAAACCAACGTTACAAAAGCGGTCTATTGGAAAAATACGACCAGGTATGAACTTTCTGAAGGGACACAATATCCAAATGCCAATTCTATAGCAGTGGTAGCACACTAAAGAGCGATAAATTACTATTTATGAAAAACAGGAGCGCTACGTTGTAGTTAGCTCCTGTTTTTCTTTGAAATGGATATATGCTGCATACACTATTATGTTTTTTTCTTTCTGAATTATAGAAATGTAGCTCGCGATTTGTAGGCCTGTTGAAACCTTAGTTTAGAGTTGGGTTATTTTAAAATTCCTCCCAAACATCTCGCTCTATGTTCTCATCATAATAAATAAATTTTTCGACGGTTATGGCATAGGGAATCGGGGACTGATCATTATAGGTTCCAGGAGGGCGACCCATATAGAAACTGGCTCTAAACTTGTTTTTTCTATAATAAGAACAGTAAACTTCAATAGTTGGAAACCATTGATCGTTATGTGTGTAATTGATGCTATCAACCCATAGCCAAAGAGGATATTCATGTGAAGATTTTTCTGCTATTTCTTTAAATTCTGGTATCCAGACCAAATATCCCTCTTTTACTTTTTCTGCAACTTTATGGATGCTTTTGAGTAAAACAGCTTTAATAGACTGTTCTTCTTTTTTGGATAAATAAATATTGTCCATAATCATATGAATTTAGAATTATAAACTTTCCTAATTACTACCAATAAGATAAGCCCAGAGCTTGCTTGAGCCAAGCTTATTATATTATAGCACCCTAATATTGCCTTGATAGTTAGGCGTTTTTGAGCATATAAAGATACCTATATAAATACCTATTATAACAATTGTATAAATTGATATCCTTTTAATCCTTTATTATTATTATTATCATTATTTAATAAGGTTTGAGTTGCTGTTATAAGCTATTTTCATTAATCTATGGAAACAAAAAAAACTTAACTTCTTTAATATGTTGAAGTTAAGTTTTGTTTTACGTTTTCATAAATGAAAACCTATGTGAACCCAAATAGGGGTTGGTTTTTCAGTTTAGAAATAGGACATTACTTTTACAGTTCCTGTTATCTTTACTGAAGCTTTTGTTTTAGAGTCTTCAAACATACCGTCTATGGCCATATCATAAGAAGCAAACCCGGTTAATTCACCTAGCATGGATATTTTTAAATTTGAAATCTTGGCACTTCCTGAGTTTGAGGTGTAATTTTTATCGCCTACAGAGATAATTATCGAAGAGTGATCTCCATTTCCCATGTCTTCATTAGCAAGGTTGCCAAGTGGTAATGGTTGCTGGGATGAATTAAGCATAAACGCACCAATTAAATTCAAATCATTAAGGTCGTCTGAAAGTACCAATGAGATATTTTGTGCGCCTTCTATATTTTTATTAAAAAGGCTCACTATAGCCCCTTCTTCAGAGTCGCCATCCCACGAATTGGAATAAGTTTTATCTCCTTCTATGTTTAAGGAATACGAGTTTTTTCCCGAGTTTGAAGAATTTGAATCATCATCACTACTGCAACTGGTGATTGAAACTCCAATAATCATTAGAGCCAATAAAGGTTTAAATAATAGGTGTTTAATTTTCATTTTTAAGGATTTTAGGGTTGTTTATTTTTAGATTTTAAATCGTACTCCAGCGGCAAGTACAAGTTGGCCACCGTCAATAATGACATATTTGAGTTCTGCAAAAGGAGTGATGTTATCGTTGCTTAAATGTAGGTTTGCTCCAGCGCCAAGATTAAGTCCGAAGCGACCGTCGCTTCCACTAATGCTACCATTTAAACCGCCAATGTTAGGGCCATCGTATTTTACGTTGACACTGCTGTAGTTTAAACCACCAAGGCCAAAGACGCCAAATTTGTCATCCTGTATGAAATAATAGTTGGCATTGGCATTCAGTTCGAACCAATTGGTTTTTATAATGCCGTGGTCTTTGGGAAGGTAGTAAATGAAACTCGGTGAGATGCGCAGATTTTCGGTGATTGTAAATTCAGCATTAACGCCTATTCCCAAGTTTTCGATTTCGGTGCCGTAGGCCAGCAAACCTCCAATTGTAAAGCCTTCGTTTCCTTTTGATGTGTTTTGAGCTAAGGTTGATTGCGTTGCTAATCCGACAAACATCAACAACATAATGTTGATGGCATAAATTGATTTTTTCATAAGGGTTGTTTTTAAATATTAATTTTTAAAGTTTTACTAAATCAGTGCATTGTTTTTTTAATTCTTGCTGCAGATCTAATTTGCAAGCAAGTTTAAAGGATGTATAAACTATGCGCCATTTGGCGCTAGTGACATTGATACTTGTTATGGATTAAGTGTAAAAAGAATACTGTTTTTGAGCCTGAAGTTATTCTAGGGCTTTCTGAAATACTATTTGGCTCTCTGGCAAAATAAATTCTTTTTGAACCGTTTTGTAATTTCTAACGGATGCCATTTCGGTCTTAAAGTTTTCTGCGTTGCAGTAATGGGCCAACTTTATAGTGTTTTCTGGAATGGATTTGAAGTTATGTTTGCCATTCCTGAATAGGATGCCATTGTCAATGTAGGCAGCTTTAAGAAAAGCAGAAGTATTTAAGGCTTGATTTTTAGTGTTCCGATCATTAATGTTATGGTTTACTAATGTAGCCATAAATGGTATCGGAATCCGTGGTTTTGCGTAGGTCATAAATATTGTATTAAAAATTTAATGGTAGGTTCAAAAATTTTAAAATATCCTTTGATGAAAATTTATCCAGAGCTAAAAGGTTTTAGATGTTTAAAGGTTTTTCATCATTAGTTTGTGACCACTATTTTTTTTACAAAACTTTGCTAAAATTGGGGATTCAAGCTATTCGTTTAATATTAAAAGTTGTTTTTTTAATGTGTTGATGCGTGAAATATCAATGCACATTATTAAAAACTTTGAGCAAAAATAACAGTTAGTATTTTCTTAAACAATCCCAAATCAGAATTTGGTGGGTTTGACTTAGAATTTGATGTGTTTGGGTGAGAATTTTAAATATCTGTATTTAGTGTAGGACAAAAATTATATTTGATGGATTTTCCTTGATTTTCTGCCCCGCCCTAAAGGGTGAATCAAGGAAAATCGGAACTTCTTTAGTTGGTTCGAGAAGGGGGCAAAAATTATATTTGAATGGATTTTCCTTGATTTTATGCCCCGCCCTAAAAGGTGAATCGGGGAAAATCGGAACTTCTTTAGTTGGTTCGAGAAGGGGGCAAAAATTATATTTGAATG
>NZ_DATJCY010000093.1:0-2961 GCF_035577925.1 Gelidibacter sp.
AAGTTTCAATTTAGCGACACGGTAAGCAAAAGCCAATTAATTGAATAAATTTAAGAAAAAAGTCAATGTAATTGGCTTTTGCGCAATTTGTCTCAATCATTTTAATTTATCATTATCCCAATTTTTGGGATTGTTGATGATGTATTGGGCAATGTGTTGGTATGCGTTTTCATTGCGGATAATGTGTTCATAATAATTGCGTTGCCATAATTTACCCATCGTTTCATTTTTGGTTTTATAAATATCCAAACAACCATTGGCCACCAACGATTTGTATGCCCCCACAATATCGGGTATTGTTGCCGTAGGGGCAGGGCTCGCCCCTGCCCCAATATCGACAACCGCATCGTCCGTGTCAACCGTATGGTTGGGAACAACCGCATGGTTGTTTTCAACCATGTCGTTGGGCATAACCGCATGGTTGTTTTCAACCATGTCGTTGGGGGCAATCGCATCGTTAGGGGCAACCGCGAGGGTTGCCCCTACGGTTTGTAACGCAATAATGCCATGCATGTGGTTGGGCATGATTTGAAATACATCCAATTTAAAATTTGAAAAACGTCCCTGCAATTTCAACCATTCGTCGTGGGCAATTTTACCGTATGCATTCAAAATCATTTCTCCATTTTGGATCGTTCCAAACCTGCAAATTCGATCCTGGCAACAAATGGTAATGAAATACAATCCTGCCTGCGAATAATCGTACCCTTTTAACCTAATGGATCTTCGATGCCGTTGGGGTGATTGGGACGATCGGCAATTTGTCCCCACTGGTGTTTTGTTTTTATTATTGTTCATGTCATGGTTTTAAAACGATTCATGTGGCATAAACTAATGCCAAGTGGGATAACCCTACATAATACACCTACCCATTAATGTGGGTTGTACCTATTCTTAAGTTCAGTTCGTTTAGTTTAAGGCAATATAAACGGTTGAATATACGAAGATTATGTGAATTATTTATTGAAATGTTTAGAATGGTGCCGTAGAAGATAAGACTTCACCTAAAAGGCAAACCTCCTTAAAATCGCTTTAAAAGAGGTTGAGTTTTTATGTTTTTGAAGATTATTTGGGAAAATTAAGGGTTGTGCAACGGTTACCCTTGTTACCTGCTGGCCGTATTAATTAACTCTTTTAGTAGTTTATATTCATTATTTTCAAGTAAATTATAGTTTCCAAACGTTGGTGTTTTAATTAAAATGTCAACTTTATTTACAGTGTCAAGCATTGGAATAATTTTAGAACTATAATTATTATAAAATCTAATAAAATCGCCTTTACAACATGGTAATTTGTACCCAGTTGTTGAACTTGTTATCAAAACTTTATTATCCCTAAGTTTACTAATTATATCTTTATTCAGCATCCTTTTATTAATAGAATATCCTCTAATATTTAATCTTTCTAGTATTTCATCTGAATAAACATAACTATATGGATTTGACTTGAATCTATATATCATGTAGTTTAAAAATGCTATTTGATGCCTTACAGAATGGCAATTTTTACTACATCCAATGGTAATTCTACAATTTCATTTCCTTTTAAACTGAACATTAATACGATAGTCAGCAAAAGGGCAACCAACGTAATGGGGGATATTTTGGGAATGAATTTATGATGATACCATTGTTTGCCTTTTCGTTTTATTAAAATATATCGGGTTAAAAATCCTGCTAAAAACGGAATGCCCAAGTAGATTAAAACACTTTCGGTAACGGTACGCATGGAAACGCTAACGTCAAAATTGCCCAGACCCAAATGTTTAGGCAGCACATTGATAAATAGCCATACAAAAAAACTGTAGGAAAGGATCTGAAAAATACTATTCAAAGCCACTAGCATGGCGGTGTATTCTCTGTTTGCTTTGGCCAAATCGCTCCAAACAATAACCATGGCAATACAGCGTGCCAAACCTATTAAAATGAGTCCGGTCATATATTCCGGTTCATTTCGTAAAAACAAAACGGCTAATCCGAACATCAAAATGGTGCCTACAATCCAATTTAGAATTAAAGAAATGGTGATGGCTTTTTTATCTTGTAAAACTTTTGGTAGGAGTGAATAATCCACTTTTGCTAATGGCGGATACATCATTAAAATTAATCCGATTGCCAAAGGAATATTAGTTGTTCCACTTGAAAAAGCATTAATGTTTTCAGGAATAGATGGGAATAAATAACCTAAACCAACACCAAGTGCCATTGCTGAAAATATCCAGACCGTCAGATAACGGTCTAAGAACTTCATTTTAATATTCATCGTTTTTTACTTGAATAATTTCTCCATGTATCGTGCACGATAATTTTACAGTATTGTAGATTGTGCCAAATTTTTCAATATTCTTCTTTAGCAATGGAATATTTATATTTTCATCAGCACTGTAAATAATTAACTCGTAATTTATATTATCCATTTTCACAGGTTTTTCCGTGCGAATAGCGGACACATTTACTACGGCTTTTGCATAAGTGAAATTCATCATAGCAGAAAATCGTTCTACATTTTTTAGCATACACGCAGCAAAAGCTCCTAAAAAAAGCTCGGCAGGATTAGGTAAAATTTCTGCTGAATTTGAAGTCGTTCCAAAAGCTATCTCATTTTGCTTTATTTGTAGTATCGCATCTTTTGTTGAAACAGATGAAGCCTTAATTTGATATTCCATAATTATTTTTTTTAACAACATCCTGAACTTGGCGTACAGCAATCCAATGGTTTTTCGGCATAAACCGTTATACTTCTAATGACCGTATCGTTTGCTTTGTATTGCGTGATTTCTTCTTCATTTAGATAATCTTTCAAAATATCATCCGGGACAATAATGGGTTTGTCTTTTTGAATGGTCATATTCGCAAATCCAACTTTGCTTACGTAGCTTAAATATTCTTCTTTATCAATGGCACTTGCCACACATCCTGCGTACATTTCGGCAGCATCTTTAATTTTATCGGGTAATGTGCC
>NZ_DATJCY010000094.1:0-1782 GCF_035577925.1 Gelidibacter sp.
GTCTCAATATGGTGGAGCATTTTATGTGCACTAAAATCTACAATAGATTGTGAATAACGAAAGCAGAATAAAAATAATTAGAAATGCAACCTTAGTTGGTTCTGTTTTAAACTTATTGTTGACGGTTGCTAAGATACTTGCAGGTGTTATTGGGAAAAGTTCCGCAATGATTGCTGATGGAGTCCATTCTTTATCTGACTTGGTTACAGATATAATTGTATTAGTTTTTATTAAAGTATCAGGCAAGGAGCGCGACAAAAATCATCAATATGGACATGGGAAATATGAGACATTTGCAACCATGCTGATTAGTTTTGCATTGATGATTGTAGGTGCAGGTATTTTCTGGTCAGGTGCTAAGAAAGTATTTGATTCAATTAATGGAGAAATTATAGAACAGCCAGGCTATATCGCTCTCTATGCTGCATTAATATCAATAATCGCTAAAGAAGGGTTATATTGGTATACAAAAATAATTGGAGTGAAAGTAAATAGTCAAGCCATGGTTGCCAACGCATGGCACCATCGGTCTGATGCATTCTCATCAATAGGAACTGCTTTAGGTGTTTCAGGCGCAATTCTTTTGGGAGAACAGTGGAGAGTTTTAGATCCAATAGCAGGAATAATCGTTAGTTTCTTTATTTTTAAAGTAGCTTGGAATATTGCAAATCCAAGCATTAAGGAGCTGATGGAAAGTGCTCTTCCTGAAGAAACAGAAAGTAATATTACCGAAATTATTAAAAACACTCCCGGAGTCTTAGGGTTTCATAATTTAAAGACCAGAAAAATCGGAGCTATATTTGCAGTTGAAGTTCACATCAAAGTAGATAAATATTTAACAGTTGAATCATCACATGAAATAGCAACTCAAATTGAAAAATCACTGAGGAACAAGTTAGGCAAACAATCACATATAGGAATTCATGTTGAACCCTATTATGGACCAATTGATGTGGAACAATCACTGCAAAAAAACATTGGGAATCACTAAGTCGAACTAATTCTGAGTTTATTGATTAAACCGAACAATGGATAATCACAGGGAAACAGTACAATTCACCCATTTTTTTAAATGATTAGTAAAAAGGGAAAAGGGCACCTTGCCATGATGGGGGCAAACATCGCATGGGGTTTAATGGCTCCCCTCTCAAAAAGCATTATGATGTTTGGTGCCATAGGTTATTTATCTTTGGTATCATTTCGTCTGGGCGGAACTGCAATAGCATTTTGGGTAGCTTCTTTTTTTGTTAATAGAGAAAAAGTGCCCCCGCGCGATCTTTTCCTGATATTTGTGGCTTCTCTTTTTGCCATTGTTTTCAATCAGGCAATTTTTATCACCGGAGTCTCCATGACTTCCCCCATCAATGCCTCCATCGTTACTACTTTTCTGCCCATCATCACCATGGTGATAGCTGCATTTTATTTGAAAGAACCCATCACTCTCAAAAAACTTTTGGGCGTAATAGTAGGTGGTGCAGGTGCAATTCTGATTATTGTGAGCAGCACCAAGTTAGATTCCGCTGACAGTACATCCAACAGAAACCTGATAGGAATACTCTTGATTTTTTTGTCTCAAACCAGTTATGCAATCTATTTTGTTTTCTTTAAAAACTTTGTCGAAAAATACTCGCCTGTCACATTGATGAAGTGGATGTTTCTTTTCGCTTCCATCGTCTACCTCCCTTTTGGTCAGTCGGAGTTTCTGTATATTGATTATTCCGTTATTCCATTTTCTGTTTACAGGGACATAGCATTTGTAGTTCTGGGCAGCACTTTTTTCAC
>NZ_DATJCY010000095.1:0-2672 GCF_035577925.1 Gelidibacter sp.
ATGTACTAAAATAAATTTGTTTAAAAATCAGATTAAAGAGTTAAAACCTTGTGTTTAACTTTGTTATATAAAAAAACCACTTCGTTTGCGCGAAGTGGTTTTGTCTTGGTTTTTGAGATTCCTGCCTTCGCAGGAATTTGATTATTTCAACAGTTCGTATGAACGTTTTACAAATTCGCTCAATTCTTTACCTTTCAGCAAACCTTGTGACAATCTTGCCAAATCTAAACTTTGCGAAATTAAGCGCTCTTGTTTTTTCTTGGTTTTGGTATTCAAAATCTCGCCTACCAATTCAGAATTTGTATTGACCACCAAGTTGTACATTTCTGGCAAATTGCCCATGCCAAACATGCCGCCGCCTGTAGCTTGCATTTCTTTCATACGACGCATAAACTCGGGTTGTGTGATAATAAATGGCGAAGCATCACTATCCATAGCTTCCAATTGGACCATGAATTTTTCAGCAGGAATGGCTTCTTTTAAAATGGTTTCCAATTCGGTTTGTTGTTCTTCTGATAATTTAGAAATTTTGGTATCGTCTTTCTTGATTAAATTATCAATATGATCGGCATCCACACGGGCAAACGTGATGTTTTCTTTGGTGGTTTCCAATTTTTGCATCAAGTGGCTTACAATGGGCGAATCTAATAACAACACTTCATAACCTTTAGTTGTTGCCGCTTCAATATAACTGTGTTGTGCATCTTCGTTGGAGGCGTATAAAATGACCAATTTGCCATCTTTATCCGTTTGGCTGTCTTTGATTTTATCAAATAACTCTTGATAGGTGTAATATTTGCCATCAACCGTTGGATACAATGCGAAAGCTTCAGCTTTTTCAAAGAATTTATCTTCGGAAAGCATACCGTATTCAATGACGATTTTGATGTCGTTCCATTTTTTCTCAAAATCTTCACGGTTGTCATTGAACAGGGATTTCAATTTATCCGCTACTTTACGGGTGATGTATGACGAGATTTTTTTGACAGCACCATCGGCTTGCAAATAGCTTCGGGAAACGTTCAATGGAATATCTGGTGAATCGATCACACCACGCAACATGGTCAAGAATTCCGGAACGATGCCTTCTACATTGTCCGTTACAAATACTTGGTTTTGGTACAATTGGATTTTATCCTTTTGGATATTCAAATCGCCCGACATTTTTGGGAAATACAAAATACCGGTCAGGTTGAAAGGATAATCTACATTTAAATGAATGTGGAATAGTGGTTCCTCAAACTGCATCGGGTACAATTCTCTGTAAAAAGCGTTGTAATCCTTATCTTCCAATTCGGTAGGCTGTTTGGTCCACGCCGGATTAGGGTTGTTGATGATATTATCGACTGTAATTTTGCGTTGCGGTTCTGTCGTTTCTTTACCGTCTTTATCGGTTTTGGTTTCCGGTTTGTGGTCCGGATCATTAATTTCCTTAGTTCCAAACTTAATTGGGATTGGCATGAATTTGTTGTATTTTACCAATAATTCACGGATTCTTGATTCTTCCAGAAACTCTAAAGAATCGTCAGCAATGTGAAGGACGATTTCTGTACCACGATCGGTTTTAGAATCTGGTACTAAAGTGAATTCTGGCGATCCATCACAGGTCCAACGCGCGCCTTCTGTACCTTCTTTAAATGATTTGGTGATGATCTCAACTTTTTCGGCCACCATAAAAGCGGAGTAGAAGCCTAAACCGAAATGCCCGATAATACCGGCATCTTTTCCGGCATCTTTATATTTGTCCAAAAACTCTTCGGCACCCGAAAAAGCAATCTGGTTGATGTATTTTTCAACTTCATCAGCGGTCATTCCCAAACCTTGATCGATAATATGAAGTTTTTTACCTTCTTTATCAATTTTGACTTCAATTTTTGGATTGCCGTATTCTACTTTGGCTTCACCGATATTGGTGAGGTGTTTTAACTTTAATGTGGCATCTGTGGCATTACTCACCAACTCACGTAAAAAGATTTCGTGGTCACTGTATAAGAATTTCTTAATTAATGGAAAGATATTCTCTACCGAAACATTAATACTTCCTTTTGTCATAATTTATAATTTTAATCATTCCCTCGAAGAAGGGAACCTTATTCTGTTAAACTTAAATGAACTATGCATCTCTTAGTCAACAAAAATGCCAAGTCGCTATTTGTGACAAGATGGCATAAAAAAGCCATTCTGCATTGAGAATGGCTTTTTGAATAGGATGTTGAAATTATTAATTTTTAATTACTGCCTTCTTTAGATCGATGCCAGACTTTATTTTTGTTCTTCACATAAGTTTCTAACCATTGGTCTTGCTCCCAAAGCATATGCATCACTGATTCTTTGGCACTGTAACCATGGCTTTCTTTAGGAAGCATTACCAATCTTACAGGTGCACCCAAACCTTTTAGGGCATTGAAATAACGCTCACTTTGCATCGGGTACGTTCCTGCATTATTATCGGCTTCACCGTGGATCAATAGCAATGGCGTTTTCATGGTGTGCGCATTTTGGAACGGCGACATGGTGTTATAAACTTCCGGCGCTTCCCAATAGTTGCGCTCTTCACTTTGAAATCCGAAAGGCGTTAACGTTCTATTATAAGCGCCACTTCGCGCAATTCCTGCGGCGAATAAGTTAGAATGTGCCAATAAGTTGGCCGTCATAAACGCACCATACGAATG
>NZ_DATJCY010000096.1:0-9198 GCF_035577925.1 Gelidibacter sp.
TCAATAATATAAGCCACATCAAATTGACCCATAACCACACCGAGCAAACTCCCAATAACAGCAGTCACGGTATATACCGTTTGTGAGTTGTTGTACATGCCTTTAAAATAATCGGCAGTACCGGTGACAATACCCACCGCGGTTGTAAAACATGCCAACGCAATTAAAACGCTTAATAAACTGGCACCCAAACTTCCAAGGGTCATATTTCCTAAACCTAACAATAATTCGGATCGGTTGATATCTGAAGGAAATGCCGTACTGTGCATCGATCCAGCTAAAATAAGGCCCATATAAATAATGAACAATCCAAAACCGGCCAATAATCCCGATTTAAAAATAAGCTTCTTCTTTTCGGCAACTGATCCTGAATACGTTAAATTAATAGAAATAATCAATACCGCACCAACCACCAAAGCGGCTAGGGCATCAAAAGTTTGATAACCTTCCAACATACCACTCACCAAGGGCGTTTCAAACTGTGAAGGTCTGACCTCAGCTGGTGAAGAGAAAATTGCAATACCAATAATGGCCAATAAAATGGCTATAATAATAGGCGTCAAATACTTGCCTAGCAAATCCAATACTTTTGATCGGTTCATTGCAAAAATAAAAACCAATACAAAATAAATAGTGCTCGTTAGCAAACTACTACTTTCAAAAAACGGTGCAATAGCCATTTCATGTGTTACAGATGCCGTTCTTGGAGAAGGCAAAACAATGCAAATACCATAAACAAACAAACAAAAGATACTACTGAATATTGGCGATACTTTTTTTCCAAAATCATATACAGTGCCTTGAAGCTTGGCATGTGCTACAATTCCAAAAATAGGAATAACCACCGCCGTAATTACAAAACCAATGGTGACCAAAAACCAATCCGGCCCTGCATTAAAACCTAAATAGGGTGGTAAAATTAGGTTTCCGGCACCAAAAAACATGGAAAATAAGGCGAAACCTGTAACGAGAACATCTTTAGAATTAGTCATCTGTAAGTAAATTTAGAGCTTTCAAATTCAAACTCTTTATATCTTTGCCTAATATAGTATAAAAATGATTTTAGAATACAAACAGATTCCAATTTATTATACAGATCAAGGACAAGGGCAACCTGTAGTCTTGCTTCATGGGTTTCTCGAAACGTCAAAAATGTGGCAAAATTTAGCCGCAGAAATTGAGCCAAACCATCGGATTATTACAATTGATTTGTTGGGACATGGACAAACGGGAAGTTTGGGCTACATCCATACCATGGAGCAAATGGCGGAAGCTGTCGTGCATGTTTTGGATTATTTAAAAATAGAAAAAACGTATGTCATTGGCCATTCTATGGGTGGCTATGTAGCTTTGGCTCTTGCTGAAACAAATATGGAGCGTATTAAAGGACTTTGTTTAGTGAATTCCACGCCATTTTCGGATAGTCCTGAACGACAGATCAACCGTGACCGTGCCATTAAAGTAGTCAAACAAAGTCCTTTGAGTTTTGTTAGCATGTCAATTGGAAATTTATTAAGTCCTGATAACCGATTACAATTTGCCGATGAAATTGAATTTATAAAGCTAGAGGCCATGAAATTATCTGTTCAAGGTATTGTGGCCGCCATGGAAGGCATGAAAATCAGAAAAGACCGAAGCGAATTGCTAAAGCAAATGCCTGGTGCAAAACTGGCAATTCTTGGTAAGGAAGATCCTGTTTTGGAATATGATAGCTTAAATACACAATTGATGGATTTAGGAGTCAAAACGGTTACTTTTTCGGGCGGACACATGTCATTTATTGAAAATAAGAGCGAATTAACTTACATTATTAAGCATTTCATCGAAAAATAATGTTTTTTGACGTTTATTTTTAATTTTATTTTCTAAATTAGGATCCTCTAACAACTACAACCATGAAAAAGAATCCTCAAGCCCCTGCTCCAATGAAACTGTATTGCAGCCTTTTTGGTCACAATTATACGATTTCAAAAAATGTTACTTCACATATTAAAGAATATACCTGTAAGTGCTGCAAACGACAATTGACCATTAATGGTAATGGTGATTTGATTGAATTGACTCCAAAATTCAAAGAAATCAACTCCATCTTAGAAGCCATGTATATGCGCAGAATGGAACGCACACAGGAGAAATCGCTCAGTTCATCGATATATTAGGGATTCCTAGCCACTTATCATTTTGATTTTATACTTTTAATTATCCTCTAAAATAATAATTAAAATTAATAGCAAAGTGAAAAGTGTTTATTGCTCATTTTTTGGACACAACTATGTTGTTACCAAAAAAGTAACCCTTCATATCCATGAGTACGAATGTACCAAATGCCACACTCAAATGACTACTGGCAGTAATGGCGACCTCATTCCATTAACGGCTAAATACAAAGAAATTAATTCGGTTCTTGAAGGTGTTTACAAGAAAAGAAGATCAAAAAGATTAGAAGGACTGCTTGTTTTTGAGCACTGACATCCCAAGATTTATTAGAGATATTTTTTAGATTTTCATTTTTACCATCCCTAATGGTACCTTATTACTGAATACCCTTTCGTATAAATATAACCCACTTTAAAAATGAAAAGAAATATCCTATTACTCTTGATCTTTTACAGCATGTCTTTTATGTCATTTTCTCAATATTCCTGGACAAATGGAGAAGTGATCTTACACGATGGTGAAACAATTGTAGGTGAAATAAAAATCCCGGTAATTTCTAAAGACTTTGTACATTTTAATGGCAAATCTAAGGTTAAAGTGAGAAATCAATTAACCGGAGAAAAAACAGTATTTGATGAAAATCAAGTTAAGTTAATAAAATTTAAGTATCCTGGATCCAAAATCGCATTTTACGAGTACGTCCCCGTATCCAAAAACAAAAAAGAAATATTTTGTATTATTACCACAGGTTCTGTAACTCTTTATGGACGGGAAGTTGCAATAACCTCATCCGGCCATGCATCAATGAGTGTACATGGTATGGATGAATTTTATGTACAAAGATCAGGAGAACACATTGCAAAACCTTTAAAAACGGCGAGACCTTCAAGATCTTTTAGAAAGCGAGCCATTGAATACTTTAACGATTGCCCGACTGTGGTTAATACACTAAAAAGTAAAAAAATAAAAACAGCAGATGAAATAATAGCAATCGTTGAAACATATAATGAATGCGTCGAACAAGCATCCAATACCATATAACCTTACTTTATGTATAGACACAAGCAAAAAAAATCTCAAAGCTCATTTGAATTTTGAGATTGCTTTTTATTATAAATATCTTAAAATCAACTCTTCTGTAACGGGTTCCAACCTTTAGCAATTAAAGGAATCTGTGTTTCGCCGCGTGTTATTAAATGCATGCCATTCTCTTTTTCGGTCATATAACCAATAATTGTAAGATTGGGATTTCCTTTTATTTTAGGATAATCATCTTGGGCAATCGTCATTAACAATTCGTAATCTTCACCGCCATTCAACGCTATCGTTGTACTATCAATATTAAATTCTTCGCAGGTTGAAATGACTTGTGGATCGAGCGGAATCTTGTTTTCATACAATACGGCACCAACATTGCTCTGCTTGCACAAATGGATAATTTCTGACGACAAACCATCACTAATATCAATCATTGCCGTAGGTTTTACATTCAAATCCTTGAGCAGTTTTACGATATCTTTTCGTGCCTCTGGTTTCAACTGACGTTCTATAATGTAGGAATACAGATCCAAATCGGGTTGATTGTTGGGATTGACCTTAAACACTTCTTTTTCACGTTCTAAAATCTGAAGTCCCATATAAGCTGCTCCTAAGTCACCTGTAACCACCAATAAATCATTCGGTTTTGCGCCACTTCTGTAAACCACATCGTTTTTGTCAACTTCGCCAAGTGCAGTAATAGAAATAATCAATCCGGTAACAGACGAGGTGGTATCGCCACCAATCACATCCACGCCATAAACTTTTGCTGCAGTTTCAATACCGGCATAAAGTTCTTCAAGTGCTTCCAAAGGAAATCTACTGGAAATAGCAAGTGACACAGTGATTTGTGTGGCATTGGCATTCATGGCATAAACATCCGACAGATTGACCATAACCGCTTTATATCCTAAATGTTTTAACGGCATATAAGCCAAATCAAAATGCACATGCTCAACCAACAAATCGGTAGTAACCACCAACTGTTTGGATTTAAACTCTAATACGGCTGCATCATCGCCGATCCCTTTAATGGTCGATTTTTGTGTGATTTCAAAATGTTGGGTCAAATGATCAATGAGACCAAATTCACCTAATTCACTAATGGAAGTACGAGATTGATTTTTATCTTCTATCATGTTGCAAATTTAGGCATATCACCCAAAAAATACGAATCATTTTAGCAAATAATATAGATAGTCAGATATCAATAAAAACAATAATCCTATTTGGGATTATAATCAAAAGTTCTATGGAATTACCTTAGTAATATTGTATCTTTGTGCTCTATTTAGAAATAATCTTAATAAGAAATGATAAAAGTATCTGAAATAGCTAAGAAGAAAGTCATCGAATTGATGAATGAAGATGGCTTTGACAGTGCCACTGATTTTGTGCGTGTTGGTGTTAAAAGTGGCGGCTGTTCGGGTTTATCATATGATTTAAAATTTGATAAATCCCAAAAAGATGAGGATAAAGTCTTTGAAGATAATGGTGTCAGGATTATAGTTGACAAGAAAAGCTTTTTATATCTCATTGGTACCACTCTGGAATATTCCGGAGGACTGAATGGTGCGGGTTTCGTATTTAACAATCCAAATGCGAACCGTACATGTGGATGTGGAGAATCATTTTCTCTGTAAACACAATTGATATCCTTTAAAATGAAGGATCGATCTTAAAAAATAAATGATAATGACATGACTAAATATACTGAAGACGATTTAAGAGAAGAGTTAAAAACCAAGGAGTATGAGTATGGATTTTATACGGATATAGAATCTGATACCTTCCCACCGGGATTAAACGAAGATGTTGTAAGAAATATCTCTATAAAAAAAGGAGAACCACAATGGATGACCGAATGGCGTTTGGAGGCTTTTCGAGCATGGCTGCAAATGGAAGAACCAGATTGGGCCAACGTGCATTATGAAAAACCAGATTTTCAAGCTATTTCCTACTATTCAGCACCAAATACAAAACCCAAGTACAACAGCTTGGATGAAGTAGATCCAGAATTACTTGAAACTTTCAAGAAACTGGGAATTTCTATGGACGAACAAAAAGCACTGGCAGGCGTTGCTATGGATGTTGTAATTGACTCGGTTTCTGTAGCTACTTCATTTAAACAAACTTTAAGCGAAAAAGGCATTATTTTCTGTTCCATAAGTGAAGCTATTAAGGAACATCCAGAATTGGTCAGAAAATATATCGGGACCGTAGTGCCTCAAAAAGATAATTTCTATGCCGCTTTAAACTCAGCCGTTTTTAGTGATGGCAGTTTTTGTTACATCCCAAAAGGCGTGCGTTGCCCAATGGAATTATCAACCTACTTCAGAATCAACCAAGCTGGAACAGGACAATTTGAACGCACATTGCTTATTGCCGATGAAGATAGCTATGTGAGCTATTTAGAAGGTTGTACCGCTCCAAGCCGTGATGAAAACCAACTGCACGCTGCTGTGGTGGAATTAATTGCACTGGATGGCGCAGAAATTAAATATTCAACCGTTCAAAACTGGTTCCCTGGAAATGATGAAGGAAAAGGTGGGGTTTTCAACTTTGTAACCAAGCGGGGTATTTGCGAAAAGAATGCTAAAATTTCATGGACCCAAGTAGAAACCGGTTCGGCAGTTACTTGGAAATATCCGAGCTGTATCTTAAAAGGCGATAACTCAGTAGGCGAATTTTACTCTATTGCTGTAACCAATAACTTTCAGCAAGCCGATACGGGAACAAAAATGATCCATTTAGGAAAAAACACAACTTCAACCATTATCTCCAAAGGTATTTCGGCCGGGAAATCCCAAAACTCCTATAGAGGCTTGGTCAAAATTGGAGCTCGGGCAGAAAACGCACGCAATTTTACAGAATGTGACAGTTTGTTGATGGGTAACGAATGTGGCGCACATACCTTCCCATATATTGAAGTAAAAAACAAATCGGCAAAAATAGAACACGAAGCCACCACCAGTAAAATTGGTGAAGACCAAATTTTTTATTGTAACCAGCGTGGTATCGATACCGAAAAAGCAATTGCACTCATAGTTAACGGTTTTAGTAAAGATGTGTTGAACAAATTGCCAATGGAGTTTGCCGTAGAAGCTCAAAAATTATTAGAAATCAGTTTGGAAGGATCTGTTGGATAATATTACTGCGAACACAGAAATCTAATAATCAATGAAAAAAGCGATTGCCATTTTATTTATAACTGCATTTTTTACGAGTTGTAAAACCGATTCAAAATCGTCTGTTTCTGATAAAGGAACTGAAGAAACAGCGATTAAGGAAATCACAGGTCTGTTTACTTATTATGCTGATGCCGCTGTTTTACGAACTCCGAACGAACTGTTTGGCGTTGTCGAAAATAAAAAAGCACAAGAATTAATTAAAATGGCCGAACCTCTAAAAGACAATTATACCGATGAGGTTGCCGTAACCCTAAACGTCAAAACGGTTAAAAAACCAGAAAACGAAGAAGGTTGGGAATATAGGGTAGAAATTATTGATATTATAAATGTGTCCAAGGTTGAACAAAAAGACAGTGACCTCAAAAAATTAATAACGGAATAACAATTCCAAAAGTAAAAAGTAAAAACATATGTTGAAAATTAGCAATTTACACGCAAGTGTTGACGATAAAGCCATTTTAAAAGGTCTAAATTTAGAAGTAAAAGCAGGCGAAGTACACGCAATAATGGGCCCTAACGGATCTGGAAAAAGCACTTTGGCATCTGTGATTTCGGGTAAGGAAGAATATGAAATGACTGAAGGCGAAATCCTTTTTGAAAATGAAGATATCAGCGAATTATCTCCAGAAGATCGCGCACATAAAGGTATTTTCTTATCGTTTCAATATCCAGTTGAAATTCCAGGAGTTTCGGTAACCAACTTTATCAGAACAGCCATCAACGAAACGCGTAAAGCCAAACAACTTCCGGCCATGCCAGCTAATGAAATGCTAAAAATGATCCGCGAAAAATCAGAGATGCTTGAAATTGACCGTAAATTCCTTTCAAGATCCTTAAACGAAGGATTTTCTGGCGGCGAAAAGAAACGTAACGAAATTTTCCAAATGGCCATGTTAGAGCCTAAATTGGCCATTCTTGACGAAACAGATTCAGGATTGGATATTGATGCCTTGCGTATCGTGGCTAATGGCGTGAACAAATTAAAATCAGAAGATAATGCCGTGATTCTTATTACACATTACCAACGTTTATTGGATTATATCGTTCCAGATTTTGTACACGTATTGCATGAAGGTCGCATTGTAAAATCTGGCGGAAAAGAATTGGCCCACGAGCTTGAAGAAAAAGGTTACGATTGGATTAAGGAAGAATTGAACGCTTAATTTGGTTTAAAAGTTTCTTGTTTAAAGTTTCAAGTTATGGCAACCATCAAAAAATTTGAAGACTTAGAAATTTGGCAGGAACCTCGCAGACTTTCGAACGAAATTAAAGAAATCGTTTTAAATTCTGAATTAAAAAATGATTTCAGATTGAGAGATCAAATCAAAGGATCTTCGGGATCCGTAATGGACAATATTGCTGAAGGATTTGTGCGCGATGGAAATATTGAGTTTAGGCAATTTTTATCCGTAGCAAAAGGTTCAGCCGGCGAGTCAAGATCTCAGTTATATAGAGTCCTTGATTATGGTGATATCACAGGAAAAAAATTTGAAAAATTGGTAAACGAGTACGAACAGTTAAGTAAACGAACAGCTAATTTTATAATATATTTAAACAAACAAGATTTCAAAGGGAACAAATTCAGGCAAACACCAAAACGGAACCAACTTGAAACAAGAAACAAAAGAAACTTGAAACTAACACAATGGAACTAAAAGAAAAACTCATAGCCTCATTCATGGCATTCGAAAATTTAGTGGATATTGATTCGCCAATTCATGATGTGCGAAGCGAAGCCATTAAGCAATTTGAAACCGAAGGTTTTCCATCCAAAAAGGATGAAGCCTGGAAATACACTTCATTAAATAGTATTTTAAAACAAGATTACAGTGTTTTTCCAAAACGTGACAATCAGATTTCATACAACGACATCAAAAAATATTTCATCCATGATATTGACACCTACAAAATTGTCTTTATCGATGGCGTGTATTCTTCACATTTTTCTGAAACAACACATGATGAAATTGATGTATGTTTGATGTCATCGGCATTGGCAAAACCAAAATACAGACCGGTTATTGAAAATTATTTCAATAAAGTAGCAACAAAAGATGGCCTAACATCATTAAACACCGCATTTTGCCATGAAGGTGCTTACATTCATATCCCAAAGAACAAATTGGTTGCAAAACCTATTCAGATCCTACACTTTTCTACAGGAAACGAATCGGCAGTGATGTTACAACCACGTAACCTAATTGTTGTGGATGAAAACTCGCATGTGCAAATCATTGAACGTCATCAAAGTTTGACTGACAATGCTGTATTGACCAATAGCGTTACAGAAATTTTTGCCAACAAGCGTTCTATTGTAGATTACTATAAAATTCAGAACGATAATGAGCATGCATCACTGATTGATAACACTTTCATTAATCAAGAACAAGAAAGTATTGCATCCGTACACACCTTCTCTTTTGGTGGAAAATTGACGCGCAACAATCTTAGATTTTATCAAAATGGAGAACGTATTGATTCTACACTAAAAGGCGTAACCATTCTTGGAAATAACCAGCATGTGGATCACAATACTTTGGTACATCATATCGAGCCTAACTGCGAAAGTCATCAAGATTATCAAGGTATTTTTGGCGATAGCAGCACCGGAGTTTTCAACGGAAAAGTATTGGTTAACAAAGAAGCACAGAAAACAAATGCGTTTCAAGCCAATAATAATATTTTGTTGAGTGATAAAGCAACCATCAACACAAAACCTCAGCTGGAAATTTTTGCAGATGATGTTAAGTGTTCACACGGCTGTACTATTGGACAATTGGACGAAAGTGCTATTTTCTATATGCAATCACGT
>NZ_DATJCY010000097.1:0-1804 GCF_035577925.1 Gelidibacter sp.
CATCCTTTTGGCATACTTTGCGTTCTGGGTCAGCTTTTGGTGCATACGGTCGTAATGTTCCTTGTGGATGCTGTCGTCCAGTTTTTTAAACTTGGTGCTTTTACCACAACATGCCGCTCTGAGTGGACAGTTCTTGCAATCGGTCTCGCTGCTTCGGTACGTACGCTTGATGTAGCCCTTACTATCGGTTTTTTCACCCTTGAAAAGGAGTTTGGCTCGGTTGCCTTTGGGTTTGGTGCATTGGTAATAATTCTCCTCTTTGTTGAAAATAAAACCTTCCCGCTCGGGTTTGTATTGTCCAAAATTTGGGATATAAGCGTCGATGTTTTTTTCGTGTAAATACGCCAAAGCTTCGCCACTGCTGTAACCGCCATCGGCCAGGAGTTCTTCCAGTTCAATGCCGTTTTCATTGAGGTTTTCCTCTATGAGTTCTACAATTTGTTCCAAACACTGGCTATCACGTTTATCAGCAAAATCAGAACAAGCGCCCGTGATGACGTGATGGGCATCGTCTACGGCAATTTGACCAAAATAGTTTAATTGACGGGCTTTGCCCGGTTTCACACTTACCCTGGCATCTGAATCGGTGGGCGAATAATGGGTGTGATTAGAAAGGTATTTCGGGCGGATCAAGTTACCGTTTTCATCGGTTTTTTTGCTATTGCTGTTGCCGGGCATTCCTTTATAAGCTTCTTTTTTCCAAGCGTGGTGCTGTTCCACCAACTTCTTTCGGGTGCTGGTGGTTTTAAACTCGCTGTTTTCTTCCAGTTCATTTACAAAAGCACTGGCATCTTCCAACACTTCTTTCTCTACCAAACTGTCCATAGAAGCATTGGCTTTGATAAAAACACTATCCACAGCTTGACGTTTGCCTCGAACCATTCCCTTGCTAACACACATTCTCAACACTTCTTTAAACAAACTCAAAAATACTTCTTCACCATATAAACTCCGAGTGCGACTTATAGTGCTGTGCCATGGAAGTTGCTCATGAACATCATAACCTAAAAATAATCGTATCGACAAACTGTCGCTACAAAAAGCAATCAGTTGCCTATCCGAGTTGATGTTATTCAAATAACCCACCAACAAAATCTTGAAAAACACAACAGGATCAATACTCTGTTGACCTTCATTGCCATAATATTTTTGGGTGGCTTTGTAAATAAAATGTAAATCGAGTTCGGTCAATAATTTTCTGTAAAAATTATCAGATGGAACCATGTCCAACAGATTAACCGAAACAAATAATTGGGGCGTGAAGTTCTTTTTTCCTTGCATGGATAAATTTACAAAAAGTCAGAATTTTATACAAGTATTGCTATATTTGAGTTGTGCAACAGGCACCGATGTTATAGGCAGTAATTATTGATCACTTATTGGAACATCTATTCTATCTCTTGCAACACAAAATCCATCTTTTATGATGTAACACTCTACAAAATGAGCTCCCTCAAAGTTTGAATTCTCTTTTCTTCTATTTTGGTCTTTATTTGGTGAGATGACTTGACCTCTTAAACAATTTCTTTGTTTAGCAATCTCTCCTTCGTTTTTAACTTTCCAAAATACCTCATATGGTTGGGGTACATCTGTTTTGTCTATGAAGAATATAAGTTCTTTCTTTTTTCTTAAAAACCTTACTTGTCTTAATAATTCTGTTCTGAAACCTGCTTGAGAAACTATACAATCAATGCGTAGGAAATTAGTAATATTCAAAGGGTATCTATCCTCAATATATTCTTCTTCGTTTGAATAATTATAACTAGATTCTTTAATGGATTGAGGGTAAGGAAATGGCTTACCA
>NZ_DATJCY010000098.1:0-7837 GCF_035577925.1 Gelidibacter sp.
TGTTAATATTTCACCCCGTCACCATTCACCATTCACACTTTTTAAAGACCTAAAACTCCCAAAAGAATAGCTGTCAGACAAATGCTTTTTGAACTAATAGGATTTAATTAATAATCTGTATAGCTATTTCAGGACGGACCAACTCCATGGATACTCCATGGATACGCCATAGATACTCCATGGATAGTGTATGAGTAATGTGTGAAAATGTTATCGGAGCTCTAATTAGGGCTAATCACTTCGTTTTACAATCCTGTGCGTCAATCTAAAAGTTGATATAACAAGGGGTTGTTAGGAGTGATATCAATTGTAAATAGGGCCATTTGTGGATTTAAAAAGCAACATGCATTTTATCTTCAGAGAGTGCTAAAAGATTTTAATTTATAACGACATGAAAAATCCATATTATTAGTACAATTCGTGTCTAAAAAACTCTCCGTGAATCTCCGTGGAATCTCAGCGTAACTCCGTGAAACAACTCTCGCAAAGTCGCTGAGCCGCAAAGATGTTTACGCAAAACAATCAGTATCAATTCGTGTAATCTGTGTCTAAAACTCTCCGTGAATCTCAGTGAAACCTCAGCGTAACTCCGTGAAACAACCCGCGCAAAGCCGCTGAGCCGCAAAGTTACTTTACATAAAATTGTTCATGTCTTCCTATTAAACAACGACATAATAATTAGTGTAATTCGTGTAATTTGTGTCTGAAAAAACTCTCTATGAATCTCCGTGAAACCTCAGCGTAACTCCGTGAAACAACTCGCGCACAAAGCTGTTAATTCAGTAGGCTAACAAAGACAGTGAAAACCATTAAAATCAGCGTCACGCGCCTGAACAGACAATATAGGTCAGTGTTCTTCCAACAAATGGTAAATGATAATCACTAATCTAAAACTTCCAATATCCGTTCTAACGCCATTCCACGAGATCCTTTAATCAATATAAATGAGTTTTTAATAGGACGGTTTTTGAGGTTTGATTTGAGATCTTCAAAAGATTCAAATTTTTGTATGTTTTCGTTTTTGACCGTTGTTTTGTAAAAGTTTTTACCAATTAAATAGGTCTTTCCCAAGTCGTTTTTTTCAAGATAATCCACAATAAACTGATGTTCGATTTCGGCAGTTTGCCCCAACTCGAACATATCGCCTAAAAAGATTGCTTTTTCTTCTTCATGCAATTGTTTAAAGTTTTCCAAAGCGGCCATCATGCTTGTCGGATTGGCATTATACGCATCCATTATAATGGTGTTGCTGTCTTTTTTTAGAATTTGCGATCGGTTATTGGTGGGTGTGTAATTTTCAATGGCGTTAATGATAGCCGCAGTGTCAATATTGAAATAAGAGCCAATGGCGATGGCTACGGCAATGTTGTTGAAATTGTAAGTACCCGTCAATTGACTTTTAATTTCAGAATTATTGTAGCTAAGTGTAACGTAAGGTTGTGTATTGATAATTTCTAGCTTGGCGTTTGTTGAGCTGGATAATCCAAACTTATAAATATTGTCATAATTTGAGGATTGTCGCACTTGAAGTGGATCATTTTCATTGACAAAAATAGTTTTTTGATGTGCTTTCAGATAATCATATAGCTCTGATTTCGCTTTGATAACCCCTTCAATACTTCCAAAACCTTCAAGGTGTGCTTTGCCAAAATTTGTGATCAAGCCATAATCGGGATGGGCAATTTCGCATAGCAAAGCAATTTCCTTTGGATGGTTGGCACCCATTTCCACAATGCCTATTTCTGTACCTTCATTCATGGCCAAGAGGGTCAAAGGAACGCCAATATGGTTGTTCAAATTGCCATGGGTGGCCGATGTTTTATATTTTTGCGATAATACAGCATTGATCAGTTCTTTGGTAGTAGTTTTACCATTACTTCCGGTAAGTGCGATAATTGGAGCTTTCAGTTGGTAGCGGTGATAGGTGGCAAGTTCTTGCAAGGTTTCTAGAACGTTTTCTACTAAAAAACAACGATCGTCCGTAGCATATTTAGCTTCGTCGACAACGCAGTATTTGGCACCAGCTTCCAAGGCTTGGCTTGCAAACGCGTTGCCGTTAAAGTGATCTCCTTTTAAGGCAAAAAAAAGACTGTCTTTTTCAATTTTTCGAGTGTCTGTACATGCTGACGTACAGACTTTAAAATACTGGTAAATTTCTTCTATAGTCATAAAATAAATGTAATAAAAAAGTCCTAACTCGGGGTTAGGACTTTTGAAAAATTTATGGAAATAAAATTAGTGTCTTGTTTTATTTGATTTTTTTGATTTCGAACCAACTCTCGACATGGCACATCTAAATCCAATATAGTCTGTAGCCATATCTTGTGGGAAATAACGACGTTGTGCTGGGTCAATCCAATACGCTCTATCTTTCCAAGAGCCACCTTTATAAACTCTTACGTTATCATTGATCAAAGAGGTTCTGTCATCAGATTTGTCATAGGCTTTGATAATAGCACCTGTCGAATCGATAGAAACTTTGTGTCTTGGTGAATTGTACATTTGTCGTGTTTCAGATACTTCACCTTGGCCTTCGGTATCGTCAAAATTATCGCTGTAATGTCTTGATGATTTTCTGTCACCGTCTCTAAAGTTTCGGTTATCGCTACTGTCAAAGTTTGTTTTTAGATAGGCATCATCAGCACTAATAGGGACTTGTAATATTTCGCCTGGAAGATTTCTTGGTACTACTTGTCCGTTGTTAAGCGTGTCATATACAATATCTGCAGGAGTGACTACTTTTACGGTACCGTCTTCGTTTATTGCATTTTTGGTATATACGTTGCCACGGTAGTAGTTAAAGTCATTAAATTCATCATCAACAATGGGTCTGTAAACGTCGGCTACCCATTCGGCAACGTTACCTGCCATATCATAAATTCCAAAATCATTTGGCAAGTATGATTTTACCTTATTGGTAATGTCGGCACCATCGTCAGACCAGCCCTGAATTCCACCATAATCCCCTTTACCTTGTTTAAAGTTAGCTAATTGGTCGCCTCTGGTTTTTCTTTTGCCAGAGCGGGTGTATTGACCACTCCAAGGGTATTTTTTTCTTCCACGAATGGTGTTGTAGTTTCTTAATTCGTTTAATCCAAGTGCTGCATATTCCCATTCTGCTTCAGATGGCAAACGATACTCTGGGGAAATAACTCCAGATTCTCTTTTTGCATAAATATTAATAGGATTGCCTTCAGCGTCGGTTTGCTGTCTTTTTTTGCCGCCTTCAAGAATTTCCGAATTACCACCATAAGTTGAGCTTGGCGAATTGATATAGGTTTGGGTATTGAAGTTAGAATCTGCACTAACATCAGTTAAACGGGCGTCTCTCTTCAAGTAGCCTGCTTTTTCCAAATACAACTCGTTAACTCGGTCCGTTCTCCAGCTTGCAAAATTGACGGCTTGGATCCAACTTACACCAACCACAGGATATTCTCCATAACCCGGATGGCGCAGATAGTTTTCGGTCATCATTTCGCTATAGCCCAGTCGGTTTCTCCAAACTAAGGTGTCTGGCAAGGCACTTTGATAAATTAATTTGAAATTTGGATCTTCTGGTGGATAAACACGCTTGATCCAATCCAAATACTCTAAATACATTTTGTTGGTCACCTCACTTTCATCCATATAAAAGGACTGAACGTGCTGTTGACTAGGTGTGTTGTTCCAATCGTGCATAGGGTCATCTTGCACTTTTCCCATGGTAAAGGTGCCACCTTCAACAAAAACTAAACCCGGGGAAGTTTCTTGTTCTTTAAAATTGGTGTTGTATTGAAAGCCGCCGTTCTTATCGTTAATTTTCCATCCAGTTGCTCTGGATTCGCTCGAAGAAGAGGACTTTTTACACCCAACCATTGCTAAAGAAAGCATTAGGGCAAATGCAATCCTTAAATTAATGATGTTTTTCATATCCATACCTTTTAAGTAAGTTGATTAAATTTAGTGACGCAATATAGTAATTAAAGAGAAATGAACAAGCGTTTTTTGTAAATAGATTCAAAAAAATATGCATTTCATCCCTTTTATCGAACATCACGTCGGATTTTTGTTGATTTTATCGATGTATTTGATGCTTTAATAACGGTCTGAAAAATTAAATATTGTCGTAATTTTGAAGAAATTTTTTGAGTTTCATAATAAGGAATCTGACCAACCGTTATTCTTTCTTTATATTAGAAGAATGGTTGACGGAGAAAACCATAAATTGCGATAGTTTTTTTGAAGAAGATCAATCCCGACAATGCAAATAAAATTACTGTCATTTTTAATTTTGATATCTGCCTTGGCTTTTGGCCAAGAAAAGCATTTTGATATTAAATGGAATGGTGTTGTGGCTTTAGAAACCGCGTATTCTTCGATAACAGTGCCTTCATTTGATAAAGATCATTTTAGTTTTGATATTACCACGGGATTACTGTTTTCTGCCCGTTGGAAATCAGATGTGGCGATTAATAAAGGTTCGGTGATACTTACCAATGTGTCCTATTCCAATATTTCTGTTAGCGAATTGCAATCGGTGCCGCTCGAAACCATTCCAACAGCTCCCCAATTGTTTTTTGAAAATACGGTAGCACGAGGCGAAACGCATGCTTATTTAGAAGTGACTCCTATTATTAAGGAAAACGGGATCTATAAAAAAATAACTTCTTTTACAATTTCCTATAATTCATCAAATACATCGGGCAATCGGGTTTCGAACGCTGTTTTTGATCAAAGTCATTCTATGGTCAATTCGGTGCTCAGTTCTGGAAATTGGTATCGGTTTTATGTGGACAAGTCGGGTGTGTTTAAGTTGACCAAAGGATTTTTGAACGCGCTGGGCGTCAATACAAATTCGGTAGATCCGCGCACTATTAAAATTTATGGAAATGGAGGTGCGATGTTGCCTTTGCCTAACGAGGAGTTTTATCCAATGGATCTTACCGAAAATGCCGTAAAATTTGTGGGCGAAGAAGATGGCGTTTTTGACAATACCGATTTTATTTTGTTTTATGCCGAAGGTCCAACAGGATATAATAAGGACAGTAATACCAATCTCAATATATTTACCGATAAAAGTTATTATTATGTCAATGTGAGTAGTGGTGCCGGTAAGCGTATTCAAAATATGGAACAGCCTGCAAGCTCGGCAACTTATTCTATAAATACATTTCAGGATTATCAATTTCATGAAGTTGATGATGTTAATATTGTGCGCATGGGAAGAAGGTGGTTTGGTGACCGATTTGATATTGAAAACGAAAAAAAATTTGAATTTAATTTCCCAAATCTGATTGCTTCACAACCCGCTCGTGTAAAGGTTTTTGCTGCAGCGGTTTCGGAAGTTAACACGAGCATGGAAGTTAAAGTCAATTCAAACGTTGTTGCCAATCTTGCGTTTACACCCATCAATTCTTCCATTTTGGCAAGTGGAAAATCTTTTGATAATAATGTGATGCTCAATTCACCCAATGTTACAATCCATTTGAACTATAATAATTCGGGAAATCCAACGGCACAAGGGTATTTGGATTATATATCCATCGAAGCCACAAGAGGTTTGGTTTTTGAAGGTGAACAATTTATTTTCAAAAACCATCAGGTGGCAGCCACCCCGGGAATTGTGGAATATACAATGGCGAATGCCGCTCAGGTTTCAGAAATTTGGGATATCAGCAATAAATATGAGGTGACGAGCATTGAAAATGTTGATGCGAATGGGATTTTCACATTTAAATCAATTTCAGGAATTGCCAAAACGTATCTCGCTGTCACGCCTTCGGATTATTATGAGCCTTTAAAAGAAAGTAAAACCAGTATTGTCAATCAAAATATAAAAGGCACAATTTTTAAGGATGACCAAGGTCAGTTTAAGGATGTCGATTATATTATTATTTCTCCAAACAATTTAGCACCTCAAGCCGAACGATTGGCACAAATAAATAGAATTCGCAACGGACTTAATGTAAAAGTAGTTACGCTCAATGAAATTTATACCGAGTTCAGTTCGGGCAATCAAGATATTGCTGCCATTAGAAATCTGGTGCGTTATGTCTATCACAATGCCAGTACGCCCGATAAACGGTTAAAATATTTATGTCTGTTTGGTGATGCTTCTTTTGATTATAAAGATCGAATTCCCAATAATACCAATATTGTGCCTTCGTGGCATGCCCTAGAAAGTTTCAGTTTGACTTCTGCTTTTGTTTCGGATGATTTTTATGGCATGATGGATATTACTGAAGGTTATATGGGAAATGGTGAAGAGTTGGATATCGCCGTAGGACGGATTTTGGTAGAAACGCCGCAACGTGCCAAAGAAATGGTCGATAAGATTGAATTGTATTATAAAGACGAATCATATGGTAGTTGGAGAAATAATGTCGTTGTAATATCAGATGATGTGGATGAGGATTGGGAACGTGTTCTGCAAGAAACAACAGATCAAATTGGACAAAATATTACTGCAGAAAAACCATTTTTAAATGTCATTAAAATTCATTCAGATGCTTTCCAGCAAGAAGCTTCGGCAAGTGGTGAGCGTTATCCAGCTGTAAATAAAGCTATAAAAGATGCTATGGAAGTCGGTGCTTTAGTGGTTAATTATTTTGGCCATGGCGGTGAAGATGGCTTGGCTTCCGAACGTATTTTTGATAAAAATGATTCGCAAGAACTTAGAAATATTTGCAGATTTAGTTGTTTTGTTACCGTTACTTGCGAATATACACGATTTGATAATCCGTTTCGTCCAACGGCTGGAGAATATACCTATTGGAATCCCGATGGCGGTGCCATTGCACTGATTAGTACTACACGTCAAATTTTTGTAACAGTAGGCGTCAATTTTAATGAGAAATTGCAAAAGCATCTTTTTAGTTACGGATCAACGGATAATCTTTCCATGGCAGAGGCTTTGCGACGTACAAAAAATGATATGCCCGCTTCTGGAAGTCAGCAGCGTTTGGTTTTTTTTATAGGAGACCCTGCGATGAAATTGGCGTTTGCCAAGCCTAATATTCAGCTAACAAAAATCAATGATATGCCTTTAGGTCAAACCAATGATACCTTAAAAGCCTTGAGTAAAGTTAAGATGTCGGGCGAGGTTTTGGATCCTGCGGGAAATTTAATGACCAATTATAATGGTGTGCTCATGACCACTATTTTTGATAAGGATATTAAACGTCAAACTTTGGGGAATAATGGTGCAAGGCAAAATGGTGAGGTAATTAAAATGGACTTCGCCACTTTGGGCGAAAAAATCTTTATAGGCCAAGCCAGTGTTAAAAATGGTGTTTTTGATTTTGAATTTGTAGTTCCGAGAGATATTGGCGTGCCCGTTGGGCCTGGCAAAGTCAGTTTTTATGCAAAATCCGACACTCCGGCACAAGATCAGACCGGTGCTAACTTTGATGTGTTGATTGGTGGTATCAATAAAAACGCACCTACAGATACTGCTGGCCCCATAGTAAAACTGTATTTGAACGACGAAAATTTTGTGTCAGGTGGTATCACTAACGAAGCACCAACCTTATTGGCCAAACTTGAAGATGAAAACGGTATCAATACCGCTAGCGGAATTGGTCATGATATTGTGGCCATTATTGATGGTGACGAAACCAATCCGTTTGTGCTCAATGATTATTACAAAGCACAAGTAGATGATTATACCAAAGGTGAGGTCACTTATGCGTTTCGAGATTTAAAACCAGGGCTTCACACCTTGACTCTTAAGGCCTGGGATGTTTATAATAACTCAGGAATAGCTGAAATTCAATTTGTAGTGCACGATAAAGATCAAGAATTGAAGATTGAAAATGTGCTCAATTATCCCAATCCGTTTATTAATTATACAGAATTT
>NZ_DATJCY010000099.1:0-9552 GCF_035577925.1 Gelidibacter sp.
CTGGAGCAGTATTTAAGTTTGAAAAAGCTAAAAAAATTACATTTGGCGTATTCGCAGCAATATGAGCGTTTGTATGTTCAGCATCTGATAAAACGTGATGGCGAACATATTGCAAAAACTTTAGAAGAGAACGGCTATATAATGATATGCGGATCTTTGGCTATGTATAATGATCTTATGGACATCTTAAATACCATTTGTCTTCAATACAATAAAAAGCCAGTAATTACTTATAAAAAACAGATAAAATCGGATTGTTATTAGTTTTTTTGCTCAACTTCAAGATCAGTTTCACCTTGCAAAGTATCTTCAAGCTCTCTTTTCTTTTCTAAAATAATCGGAAAAATAGAAGGCACCATTGATTTCACCGGATGATATAATGCAGAATCGTCAATGGTTTTTTGATCGGTAAGCGGAATAGCGCGGTTCAGACTATCATAAATATTGAGAATAACACTCAAAATCAAAGTAATTTTAACGGTACCAAAAAGCGCACCAAGCAATTTGTTCACGATACCTAAAGCGGCAAAATCGGCCAGTTTTGTCAAAGCTTTTCCGGCAAGTGCAATGACCAAAACGATGATGACAAATGTAGCTGCAAAGGCAGTGATATTAACGGTTTGTTCGTCCCATTGTGAATTTTCATCAATAAATGTTGCCGCATAATTACTGAAGTGCAAGGCCCCATAAACCCCAGCTACCAAGGCAATAAGCGAAGCTATTTCGACAAATAAACCATTCATAAATCCACGTACCAATCCTAAAACAATAAAACCAATCAAAAAGAGATCTAAACCACTCATACCCTATGTATATTTTAGCAAACGTACATAAATTTAAGATTTTTAGACTTATAAACTTTAAACAGAATACATTGTTTGTTAACTTTGCCAAGGAGTTCTAAGTTGAATGATCAACAAGCAACTAAAACAACCAATACTATTTGGTTATAAACAAAATAGAACTCCAAACCTGAAACAAAACTGACTTTGATGCCGAAGTTGAACTTCATTTTCAAGTTCATTTTCTAATTCGATTTCAATACTAACTAAAAAGATTCCTGTCTACGCAGGAAATAAACATGTCAAGAGACGTATTATTAAAAAAACGATGGGAATTGGTGGTGAGTAAGCTTTCCAATCAATTTGCCGAAGGCGATCCGCTGGACCTCGACGCTATTATCTATTTAATTGGCGTTCAAGAGTTAGGTCAAATTCATAGAAAATTTAAAAAAGATCATAAATTAGATTTAATGCATATTGCCATTTGCAGGTTATTAGAACCTTACGGCTATTATGAATTTGATTATTTTGATGAGGATAAATGGCCACATTATAAATTCAAGGAAGAATTACCGCCGCTAAAAGCAGGAGAACAAAGTGTTTTAATGAAGGAAGCTATTGTAAATTACTTTCTTGAATCCAAATATATTCAATAACCCTGCATATCAAAACCTATAGGTTTTAAAACCTTGTAGGTTTTAATCCGAAAAACATTAAATTTGCACTTCCATTTTTTTGACTTATGATAGACAAGATTAAAGCACTCATCGCTGAAGCCGAAACCTTTAAAGCCCAAACTAAAGACGAAATAGAAACATTCCGCATCAAGTTTTTAGGAAAAAAAGGCTTGCTCAATGATTATTTTGCCGAATTTAAAAACGTTGCCAACGATCAGAAAAAGGAATTTGGTCAAGTTATTAATCAGCTGAAAAAAACTGCCGAAAACAAAGTCATTGCGCTAAAGGAAGAACTGGAAAGCAAAGAAGAAACCAAAGGTATTTATGGCGATTTGTCCCGTCCCGGTGAACCGATTGCTATAGGTGCCCGTCATCCCATATCAATCGTGAAAAATCAAATTATCGATATTTTTTCACGCATTGGTTTTAACGTTAGTGAAGGTCCGGAAATTGAAGATGATTGGCACAACTTTACCGCATTAAACCTGCCGGAATACCATCCCGCACGTGACATGCAGGATACGTTTTTTATTCAAACAAATCCTGATATTTTATTGCGCACGCACACCAGCTCAGTACAAGTACGGTATATGGAAAGCAACCAGCCGCCCATTCGAACCATTTCACCGGGCCGTGTTTTCAGAAATGAAGCCATATCATCGCGTTCACACTGTTTTTTCCATCAAGTAGAAGGGCTTTATATTGATAAAGACGTCAGTTTTGCCGATTTAAAACAAACCTTGCAATATTTCACTACTGAAATGTTTGGTAAAAGTAAAATCCGTATGCGCCCGTCGTATTTCCCATTTACAGAGCCAAGTGCCGAAGTAGATGTCTATTGGGGATTGGAAACAGAAATTGACCATCGAATTACCAAAGGCACCGGATGGTTAGAGATTATGGGCTGTGGTATGGTTGATCCTAATGTTCTGGAAAATTGTGGTATCGATTCAAAAATCTATTCCGGATTTGCCTTCGGAATGGGTATTGACCGCATTGCCATGTTATTGCATCAAATCGGGGACATCCGATTGTTGAGTGAAAATGACGTTCGGTTTTTAGAGCAATTTAAATCTTCTATATAGACGCTCGGGCATCGCTCTGAGCCTAATTTTATTTAACATTATTTTAACTTCGAATGGTTCGGGATATTCCGAACCTTGCTTACCTTTGCACAAAATCTGAAATTATGCCAGAGAAAATGTGCCCTGAAAAACAGGATCTCGTTGAAAGGTTAGGAGTATTTATGGAGCAAAAGGAGCAATTAGCACCTTTGGCCGCACGGATATTATCCTATATCGTCCTAACAGGTAGCAAAGGCACCACCTTCGAGGATCTAGTAAGGGATCTATGTGCCAGCAAGAGCACCATTTCGACGCATCTCAACCATTTATCGGACTTAAAGAGAATCGTGTATTTTACCAAACCCGGCGACCGAAAAAAATACTACAACATGAACGAAGATAGCATCATTCAAAACATTGATGCCTTGATGGATTCATGGATTACCCAAAGAGAATTGCATGAAGAAGTTAGGATTTACAAAAACAAAATCAACAGTCAAAGCACTGAAGATATCCTAAGGTTTAACCTTGATTTTCATGACGATTACATCCTGTTTCTTGAAGAAATAACCAAATCTGTATCCAAGTTAAGATCGAAAATAATAGAAAAAAAATCACTAAACTCTAATTAATGAAAACAATTAAATTACCCATAGTATTATCCCTAAGTTTTATAGCTCTGTTTTGGAGTTGCGGCGATAAAGAGCAAGGAGGAGCACGAGGGCCACAAGGACCTATGCCCTTTCCAACAATTACCGTTCCTTCACAAACTACAACTGCATATACCACATATCCAACAAGTTTGCAAGGTATAATTGATAGTGAAGTGCGCGCAAAAGCAACAGGGTTTATCACCGAAGTTTTAGTAGACGAAGGTCAAAAGGTTAAAAAAGGTCAAGTGCTTTTTAAACTTGAAACCCAAACTTTAACCCAAGATGCAGCTGCTGCAAAAGCAAATATTAATGCAGCGCAAGTAGAGGTCAATAAAATTATTCCACTTGTAGAGAAAAACATTATCAGCAGCTCACAGTTAGAAACTGCAAAAGCCAAATTGGCACAAGCAGAAAGTGTTTATAACTCTATCGTTGCCAATATTGGTTATGCATCCGTAAAAAGTCCGGTGGATGGTTATGTAGGTGCTATACAACTTAGAGAAGGTGCATTGGTAAGTCCATCGTCGCCAACGCCATTGACAACCATCGCTGATATCGAAAAAATTTATGCGTTCTTTTCATTAAACGAAAAGGAATATTTGGATTTTATTCAAAATACGGAAGGAAACACACTTCAAGAAAAAATAAAATCATTGCCAAAAGTAAGATTGATTCTTGCTAACGGTAAATTGTACGAAGAAGAAGGTGTTATCGAAACGATTAACTCTCAAGTTGATCCATCAACAGGTACTATTACCTTTAGGGCAATTTTTGATAATCCAAAACACATTCTTTCAAGTGGCTATAGCGGAAAAATTCAATTACCAACAGTTTATACCGATGCCATTATTGTTCCTGCCACATCGACTTTTGAAAGACAAGGACTCACTTACGTTTATAAAGTACAAGGCGATACCCTTGCTGTGACTAGCTCTATTGATATTATTGATCGTGTAGATAATATCATCATTGTAAAATCTGGAGTTAAGCCTGGCGAAAAAATCGTAGCACAAGGATTAGGCAAACTAAGAGACAAAACTCCAATAATGCCACAGCCGGTAGATTTTGATAGTATAGCTAAAGGATTACAAAAAGTTTTTAAATAAAAATTCATGATAAAGAAATTTATTGATCGACCTGTTTTATCCAGTGTCGTATCTATCATAATCTTGATATTAGGAGTATTAGGGATTTCATCGCTACCAACCACCCAATATCCAGAGATTGCCCCGCCAACAGTTCAGGTAAATGCAAATTTCCCTGGAGCTAACGCCGAAACCGTATTGGAAAGTGTTATTATTCCAATTGAAGAACAAATTAACGGTGTAGAGGGAATGACCTACATCACCTCTACAGCAAGTAATAATGGTAGTGCCAACATCACTGTTTATTTTGAACAAGGTGTAGATCCGGATATTGCTGCCGTAAACGTTCAAAACCGTGTATCGAGAGCAAATCCATTACTGCCTCAAGAAGTCATCCAATCTGGAGTTATCACCCAAAAACAGCAAACCAGTGCTTTGATGTTCTTTACGGTGTTTTCAAAAAACAAAGACTACGATGATACCTATATTCAAAACTACATGAACATCAACGTTTTACCAGAACTAAAGCGTATTACTGGTGTTGGTGATGTTAGTGTTTTTGGAAGTAAGGATTATGCTATGCGCGTTTGGTTAAAACCAGAAAAACTAGCTGCCTATAATTTAGAACCATCCGATGTTACGGCTGCCATTAGAGAACAAAGTAGAGAAGCCGCTGCAGGTGCATTAGGACAAAACGATGCCCAATCTTTTGAATACACATTAAGATATAGTGGTCGTTATAAAGATGTTTCACAATATGAAGACATCATTATCAAATCATTGGGCAATGGCAGATTTTTGACCTTAAAGGATGTTGCAGATGTAGAGTTGGATGCTCAAAACTATGGCGCCATATCATTTACAGATGGCTACCCTGGCATCAGTATGGCGGTATATCAAACTGCTGGATCAAATGCTCAGGAAATCATTCAGAATATCCATAAAAAAATGTCGGAAATCTCCAAAGATTTTCCAACTGGTGTGGAATATGTAGTCAACTTTGATACCAACGAATTTTTGGACGCATCCATTGAAAAAGTAATAACCACTTTGGCCGAAGCGTTTTTATTGGTATTTATCGTGGTATTTATCTTCCTTCAAGATTTCCGTTCCACGTTAATTCCGGCCATTGCTGTTCCGGTTTCTATTGTCGGAACCTTCTTTTTCTTAGGTTTATTTGGATATTCCATCAACCTATTAACACTTTTTGCATTAGTACTTGCCATTGGTATTGTGGTGGATGACGCGATTGTTGTGGTTGAAGCGGTGCATGCCAAACTTGAAGAAGGTAGTGAATCGGCCAAACAAGCCTCCTACTCTGCGATGGATGAAATTACCGGTGCTATTATTTCCATTACCTTAATCATGGGTGCTGTGTTTATTCCTGTAACTTTTATTACGGGACCAACAGGGGTTTTCTATGAGCAATTTGGTGTGACCCTAATTGTTGCGATATTCATTTCGGCAGTCAACGCCCTTACACTGAGCCCGGCATTATGTGCTTTATTCTTAAAAACAAATGACGAAAAAATCAAGAAAAAAGGTTTCTTGGGACGATTTTTTGATAAATTCAACATTGCCTTTTCCATCACTACTGATAAATACACCAAGTCATTACGGTTTTTATACAGACATAAATGGATGACATGGGCATTTTTAGCTGCAAGTGTGGTTGGTATTATCTGGGCTTCCAATACAACGCCAACTGGTTTTGTACCTGATGAAGACCGTGGACTTATCTTTGCAAACATCGAACTTCCTGCTGGAGCATCATTAGATAGAACTGTAGAAGCTACAAATCTATTAGGTGAAAAAATGAGAAATATCCCAGGCATTAGTGGTTTCTCATTAGTTAACGGGTTTAGTATTATTAGTGGTGCTGGGAGTAACTACGGTATTAGCTTTATCCGATTGGATCCTTGGGGTGATAGGAAAGATGACGACAAAACGGTTGAAGCCATTACCGCCAAACTTTTTGGTGCGGCTGCCACTATTCCTGATGCTAAAATTATCTTCTTCCAACCGCCCAGTGTTCCAGGGTTTGGAGCATCATCAGGTTTTGAAGCTAAAATTTTGGACCGATCAGGCGGAAGTTTCAACGACTTGAGTGAAGTGACCCAAAACTATTTGAGAGAACTTTCACAACGTCCTGAAATTATGTATGCGCAATCGTCATTTAACACGGACTATCCACAGTATGAAATTGAAATTGATATTGCAAAAGCTAAAGAAGCAGGTATTAGCGTTAGTTCTATCCTTACCACACTTCAAGGTTATATTGGAAGTATTTATACGGCCGACTTTTCAAAATACGGAAAACAGTACCGTGTATTTGTACAAGCCTTACCAGAAGACCGATCTAGCACAGAAAGCTTGAATCAAATTTTTGTGAAAAACAATAAAAACGAAATGGCACCTATTACTGGTTTTGTCAATTTAAAACGTGTTTATGGACCACAATCCGTAACCCGATTTAACTTATTCAACTCCTCAAGTGTGAGTGGAGCAGCTGCACCAGGATATTCTTCCGGAGATGCCATTAGAGCCGTACAGGAAGTAAGTCAAACGGCATTGCCACAAGAATATTCAGTAGATTTCTCAGGATTGACCAGAGAGGAAATTTCTGCAGGAGGGCAAACAACAGCCATTTTTATCTTGGTTATTTTGTTTGTGTACTTCATTCTTGCCGCACAGTACGAAAGTTATTTAATTCCGTTTTCGGTAATTTTCTCAGTACCTGTTGGAGTATTTGGAGCTTATTTGGTCACCAAATTAGCAGGCCTGGAAAACAACGTCTATTTCCAAATTGCATTAATTATGTTGATTGGACTCTTGGCGAAAAATGCAATTCTGATTGTAGAATTTGCCCTCCAACGACGACGCGCAGGATATACCAGAATGAATGCTGCTTTTGAAGCTGCAAAAGTTAGATTAAGACCTATTTTAATGACCTCCTTTGCATTTATCATCGGATTGGCACCTTTGGTGTTCTCAACAGGAATTGGAGCTAGAGGAAACAATGCTATTGGTACAGGTGCTGTTGGTGGCTTACTGATCGGAACTATTTTTGGAGTTTTTGTAATTCCAATCTTATACATCTTCTTCCAATGGTTACAGGATAAAATCAATAAAACTCCCGATCATTTTGTTGTAGAAGCTGAAAATGACGAAACTATTTAAAACGCATCATCACTATGAAATATATTAAAGGTATAATTTTAAGCTTGACGTTGTTGACGTTGCAATCTTGTTTTGTGGCGAAAGATTATGTGCAACCACAAGTACAAGAAACTGAAAATCTGTTCAGAACAGATGCTTTGCCAACCGATAGTCTTTCAATGGCCGATGTATCTTGGAAAGAACTTTTCAAAGATCCGTATTTGGCTGGCTATATTGAGCAAGGCCTTGAAAACAATATCGACATTCGTGTGGCCATCCAACAAATATTGGCTGCAGAAGCATATGCAAAACAAGGAAAAGCAGGATTTCTTCCATCAATTAACGGAAGTGCTTCTGTAGCCCACCAACAAATGTCAAAAAATACGGCATTTGGAGCTATGTCATCAGATCGCTCTTCAGAACAATTTGATTTGGGTGCCAATTTATCTTGGGAAGCCGATATTTGGGGAAAAATAAGAAGTAATAAACGCGCATCCGAAGCAGATTATTTAAGAACTGTAGCAGCGCACCAAGCTGTAAAATCGCGTTTAGTGTCTAATATTGCAACCACTTATTACCAGTTGGTAGCCTTAGATGCCCAATTGGAAATCACCAAAGCAAGCGTCATGATACGCGATAGCAGTGTTGCTACCATAACATCCTTAAAAGACGCTGGCAATGTAACACAAGTGGCTGTTGATCAAAGTATAGCGCAATATAACAGTGCTCGTGCATTACAAATAGATTTAGAAACGGCCATTTTTCAAACCGAAAACGTTCTAAGCATTCTATTGGGACAGCAACCACGTGGTTATGCACGTACCAATTTGGACAGTCAGAATTTACAATCCGATTTAAAACTGGGCGTACCGGCAACATTGCTAAGAAACAGACCTGATGTGATTGCTGCCGAATTAAATTTGGTTAGAGCTTTTGAAATGACCAATGTGGCACGTAGTAATTTTTATCCATCACTGACCATTTCAGCAAACGGTGGCTTTCAAAGTTTGGAATTGGACCAATTGTTAAATACCAACTCGTTGTTTGCAAATGTTGTTGGCGGATTAACGCAGCCGATTTTCAATCAGCGTAAAATAAGAACGCAAAAGGAAGTGGCCGAAGCGCAACAAGAGCAAGCCTTATTAGAATTTAAGCGCTCTTTATTGATAGCAGGAAACGAAGTTTCTAATGCACTTTACGCTTATAATGCGGAAACCAAAAAATACGAATTCAGGGTATTAGAAGTTGAAGCGTTGCGAAATGCCGAGAAAAATTCGTCAGAATTGCTGATCAACGGTTTTGCCAATTACCTGGATTTATTGACCGCAAGACAAAGCGCATTAAATGCCGAATTGAACGTTATTGACAGTAAATTACAACAACTGCTAACTGTAGTTGACTTGTACGAAGCACTTGGCGGCGGCTGGAAATAAGCTGAAAACAAGATAAGTACAACCTCATTTTATTTATAAAAAAGGCTTAAAATATATGATGTATTTTAAGCCTTTTTTGGTTTTATATAACCGGTACTTGCTTTTAATCAACTTAAACTTGAGGGTTGTTCATGTAATTTTGCCACATCAAATAAAACTATCTCAATTAGCTTCTCCTTTTAGTAAAAGGGAGGTAGCTAAACCTCCTACCGTCGGTTTAGACGGAGGGTTTGTTTTTTAGCATTAGGCTACGCTATCGACGTTCATTACTCACTCATAAAAATTAAGAAAATTGATTAACTTCGGTAATCCATAAGTTGGATTCATTATAGAACGAAAATCTGAATTCAATATTTAAATGAAATGAAAAGAATACCACATTTAATTCTAATATTGACAGTTATATTTTCAAGTTGTGAAAATCCGAATAAAAAAATGATTTTGAAAAGCTAAAAAAAGAAAAAACAGAAATACAATTAATAATTGAAAAATCCAATGCTGAAAAACTACTTAATAATGCAAATACTTTTTTTCTAAATAAAAAATTTGAAGAGAGTAAAAAGAACTTTTAATATTATTAAAAAATATCCGGTTTCAAAAGAAGTTCCTAGAGTGGATATATTAATTAATCAAGTATATGTTGAATTGGATAAAATCAAAAATGAAGAGGAAATAATCAAAGAGTGATTTTAAAATCCC
>NZ_DATJCY010000100.1:0-2261 GCF_035577925.1 Gelidibacter sp.
ACAAAGAAAAACGCAACGATGCTAAGTTAGTAGTTTTGGCATTAGTGAGTCCTGTCTAAATACACAAAGTTTCATACTTGATTGACAGGCGTAAAGTTGTAAAATAAGTTTTTGATTTCAATATTTGTCGAAATAATTTTGTTTGGAAGTTTACTATTTGTTTTTTTGACGATATTTTCGCTAAAAAAACTTTTAAATTTTTTCCAACACGTTTTCTTAATTAAAAATGAGTCCTGTCTAAATACACAAAGTTTCATACTTGATTGACAGGCGTAAATTTGCAAAATAAGTTTTTGATTTCAATATTTGTCGAAATAATTTTGTTTGGAAGTTTACTATTTGTTTTTTTTGACGATATTTTCGCTAAAAAAACTTTCAAATTAAAAGAAAAAGCCTCCTTTATGTTTTTTTCTGACACATATCTATAAATTCTTCCGAAATTTATTGCAATTCCCATATTATAAGCAAAGAGACTGGTTTTAAACAACCCTCTAACCTTTAATTTCCCTGCCTGGGTCTTGGTTTTAAACTCTTTCATTAAAGCTTCAACGTTAGGTCTTATTTTTCGCCGTTCTTTTGGAATACTGTTGATATTGCGATTTCGCTTATTTCGCAAATAATCCTTATGGTTAAAATAAAACCTCCCTTTATCTTTAAATATTTGGCATTTCTGATTTAGTGGACACCCTTTGCAGATACTTAAATCGAATTGTCCTTTATGATGCTTTGGAGTTGGTTTTGAAGTTACTTTTTGATGAGGGCATTCTACGATGTAACTTTCTGATTTTTCATCTAGTTGTTCTATTTTTTTTGGTATTTCACTCTCACGTCCTCTGACTGCTGTAGTAATTTGAGTGATTTTCAACTTCAGTAATGCTTTGTCGTTATCTTGGCTACCATAACCACCATCTGTGTGTATTTCATTTAATTCGGGAGTTTTTTCTTTGAGATTTTCAATGCGCTGGTTTAATATTACGCTATCGTCAATATTATTGGGATTAACGCCCACATCAGTAACTAATTGTACAGGATTTTCAGGGTTTGCCGTTTCAGTGCCATTTATTGTATATCCTTTATTATGCTGTCCATTCTTTTTCCGATAGGTTGCTTCTTGATCATCAGGAGATTGCAACATTTTACTGCTTAACTCATCGTTAGCCTTAGGTGAGACTTGCTCATGAACAACAACAAAATGCTCTTTGTACACACGCTCAAAATTGACAAACGCTTTTTCTCCTTCATATGTAGCTTTACCCTCTATTATAGTATGTACAGCGTGGTATACTTTTCCAAGCTTCTCTAATTCCCGTGGCAACTCATTTGATTTTAATGCATAGACGTATTTATCGGAGCCCGTTTTTAAATAAGCCTGTAATAGCTTGCTAATTTGAGTTTTATCTTCTTCTTGAAGTATCCTTTCTAATCGTAGCAATACTTCAATCAATAATTGGACTCTCGAATACTTCTTTATGTTACTAGATATCAACGTAGAGTCTGTCCTTTGAATATCTGTCTTTAGCTTAAGTTGTTTGATTTGTTGAGCCGTTAAATTATCGAAAACTTGTTCAATTAAATTAATTCCTGTTTGTTCTTCATACTCCAAAATTCTGTTTTGAAAATTAAAAAGTGTTGCTCTGGAAAAAGGTTGCTCATCAATCGAAACCATACCAAGTGCTGTCTTAAATCGCATATCAAACATCACACTTTCCATTAACTCATTGTAACTAATCCCTCTAAACTCTTTTAATATCATAGCCGAAACTAAAATGTTTGCAGCAACATTTGGCCTGCTCGCTTTTGTAGAATACAATGGCTTAAAAGCCATCTCATCTATATTGCTGAATATAAGTTTATAAAACCACTTTTCCTTAGAGTTGTCAAGTAACTCGCGTTGTTTCTTACTAAGCTCTGTGGTATAACTGAATAAATTTAATTGACTATTTGCTTTAAACATATCATATTCGGTGTTAAATACTACAGTAAAGATACGCATTATATTACTTATATTCAAATATTTAACGTAAATAATTAAACTATTCAGCCCTGATTATCAAACACTTGCAAAGCTATTGGCAGTATTTGAAAACCTCTCATAATGAAGCATTCAAAAATCAATTAAGAGGTTTAATAATTTGCCTAAATTTTATTGTTAATCTGAATTCTTTGACTCTTTGACCTTTTTAGACTGGACTCAACTGATGGAAAATAGAAAAGCTGATCTTCTACTTTTAGATTCTCCAAGATAAAAGCGTGAACAATAC
>NZ_DATJCY010000101.1:0-14380 GCF_035577925.1 Gelidibacter sp.
GATTATTAGAAAAGATAGATACTAATTTATACTTTTGAAGTTGCGATTTAATCGGTTTTTTTGTCTAATCTCTATATTCAATATCCATTACAATACTATCTTTTTTTTGCCAGGGATTATTTTAAAATCATCTGAAGTTCCGAATCCTGAATCATAATATTGCACAAAAATGAGTCATTCCAAAAAGCAGTTTTAGTTTCTTTGGGCTTATTTTTCATAACTATATTGACCGAATCTATGTTTTTGTTATGAAATAAAATCTATTTTCGCTTTAGCTGTAATCCCCAAAACCCAATGCGCGATGAGGTATCCTCACCAAAATCGGTTTCATTGACTTTTTTCACACCTTCTATGGTATAAAAAGCGTTTGGATGATAGGTGTTGATGGCACTTGTCAATTCATTGAGTTTTTCACGTTTTAAGACCAAGAACACAATGTTCACTTTTCCTTTTTTCCCTTCGGCATCCAAAATTGAATATCTATAGTTTTTATCCCTCAAAAAAGTCAGAAATTCATGAACGGGTTCCTTTGTGATCAATCGTAGCACCACGCGTCCAATGGCGAGCTTCTCTTCCATATACATGCCCACATAAGTGCCTACGGCAAAACCACTGGCATAAGCAATATAAGACAGGACATTATCAATATTGGTAATAATCTGGCCTATAGCCAACAACCAGATCAATGCTTCAAAAAAACCTAAAAAAGGAGCGACATTTCTTTTTCCGCTCATCACAAAAATAATTCGGATGGTAGAAATGGAAACGTCCCCAATCCTTGCAAAAAATATTAACAACGGAATGATCACGTAGTTGAGAACGTTCTCACTAACACCGAAATTATCATAAAAAAATTGTTCCATACTTTTCGAATATTATACTAAACCGTTGTGATTTTTGAAATCTAAACGGTTTAGTCGCTATGTAGATTGCAAAGGTAATTATAACTTTATTAGAAAAATAAATGTTTTTTGATTGAAGTTGAAACGATAAAACCTATTGAGGTTGTTCTGTTTAAATCCAAAATTTTAAGTTTATTGCTTATAGATAACCTTAATTCTTTAATCAAAACTATCTTTACCCCAGATTATAGGGATTAAAAAAAGCATGAAAATATATAAGGTAAATTCAATAAAAGGTAACCGTCTGATAATTAGCGGTAAATCAGATGATCCTTTGTGGGAACGAGCAGAGGTCTTAGATGATTTTTTATCGCCTTGGTCGGAAGATCCTATTGGAACAATCGAATTTAGAGCACTTCATGATGGACAAAATTTGTATGTATGCTACCGCGTTCAGGACCGTTCATTACATATCGATAAGACAGATAATTCTAAAAAAAGCGTGGACAATTCCGATCGGGTAGAGCTTTTTTTAAGGTCTGATAAAAATTTGGATCCTTACTATTGTCTTGAAATCGATCCTATGGCGCGGGTTCAGGATTTTATCGCACGCCCCAACCGCCAATTCGATTTTACATGGAATTGGCCAAAAGAGGATATTGTTGTAAAATCCCATATCACTGATACTTATTTTACGGTAGAAATTGTTCTCAGCATTTCGTCGTTAAATAAATTTCAGCTGCTTCAAAATGATGGGCATATTGAAGCAGGAATTTATCGTGCAAAATACAACCAACAATCCAACGGCGATTTTGAAGCGACTTGGATAACTTGGGTAGATCCTCAGACCGAAACGCCTGATTTTCATATCGCATCATCTTTCGGTAAATTAAAATTGGAGCACTTTTAGGGTTTCAAAAAAGGCATTGCGTTTTCGGAGTTGATAATATTTATGGGTAACAGAAACTGTTCCGGAATTTGTTTTTCAAAGACCAAGTGCTCAATCAAAAATTTCATTCCTAGATAAGCTTGTTGTCTAGGGTTTTGATGGATCAGAAAATCTATGGTTCCATTTTTTAAATGATTTATGTTTTCTGTCAAAAGATCATAACCCACTAATTTAATATGGTCTTTTGTTTCGTTTTCAAGCATTCTTGCCACATGGAAAGCTTTTGAATTGGTGACGAATAGTCCTTTTAAATTGGGATGATTGTTTAGAAAAGTTCTTAGCTTATCCTCTGTTTCCCCATGTTTTAACTTACATTTTAAAATCGTGCCCTTAAAGCTGTCCACATCATCAAAGTAGCTCCTAAAACCTTTTTCTTTTTCTTGCATGTGCACTGCATTTTTATATTGCTCGTCAATATGGATAATGGCCATATCGCCATCGGTATTGATGCTATGCAATAATTTGGCGGCAACTCTACCGCTTTGGTACAAATCCTGTCCAATGAAATTGGCACTGGAGGTTGTGATTTGGTTGTTAAACGTGCAAACTTTTATGTTTAATGACTGGTAATGTTCCAATACACTTTTTGCTTCCTTAAAAAATAAAGGAACCATCAAAATAACGTCAGGAGCGGTTTTGAGCATCGCTTCATTGTTGTTTAAAAAATCGGCTGTATCCGTTGGATCGAATAGAAAGGTGTTGACCCGCACATCAAAAGCATTAAACTCCGCAAGCGCGTTATTGATGCCGTCCATACAAACATCCCAATAGGGGTCTATTTCCGAATTTGGAAGCAGAGCACCAATGTTAAAGTTTTTGTTGTTTTTTAAGTTTCTGGCAATAAGATTAGGTTGGTAATTAATGTCTAAAAGGAGTTGTTTTACTCTGTCTTCAACATCTTTGGCAACGTTTCCTCTATTATGGATTACCCTATCAATTGTTCCTTTAGAAACACCTGCCAATAGGGCAATATCTTTTATCGTATATTTTTTCATCATTCACATTTGTAAAAACCACAAGAGATGTTTATATTCGCATAACTGTGTTCGAGCACAATTTAGAAAATACGCTGAATATTTCAAAATTAAAGCTATTAATGTTAATTCGACCATAGGTATCATTACAAAATAATAAACTCTAAATGTGATTTTCAATCGATGGATTTCACTGGCAAATAAAAACAAAAAAATGGTAGAAACAAACAAACCAACATTAGTCATTTTGGCTGCGGGAATGGGCAGTAGGTACGGTGGTTTGAAACAAATAGATACATTTACGCCACAAGGTGACACCATCATGGATTTTTCAATTTATGATGCGCTACACGCCGGATTTGGAAAATTTGTATTCATTATTAGGAAAACTTTTGAAAAGGAATTCAAGGAAATAATAGATAAAAAACTGGAAGGCAAAGCTGAAGTACAATATGTGTTTCAGGAGTTTGATAGTGTTCCAGAAAAATATATTGATCCCAACAGAACAAAACCTTGGGGTACAGGTCATGCTTTGTTGATGGCCAAAGATGCCGTAAAGGAAAATTTTGCCGTCATCAATGCGGATGATTTTTACAGTAGGGAAGCCTTTGTTGTTATGGCGAAATCGTTGTCGGAAAAAGATAGGGATTCCTATGATTTTAATATGATGGCCTATCTGCTTAAAAATACAGTTTCTGATCATGGCCATGTGGCCAGGGGAGAATGCGAGGTTGATGATAAAGGTTTTTTGATTGATGTTACAGAACGTACGCATATTGAAAAAGTGGATGGCCAATTAATGCGATTGGATGACCGTGGTAAGTTTATTCCAATTGATGGCGACACCATCGTTTCTATGAATTTTTGGGGGTTTACACCAAAATGTTTTGAGTTTGGAGGTGAGTTGTTTGATGCATTTTTAGAGGTTAATAAGAATAATCCTAAAGCCGAGTTTTTTATTCCATACGTTGTTAATGAAATTTTAAGATCGGAAAAAGCAAGTGTTGAAGTTTTGAAATCGGATGCACAGTGGTTTGGGGTTACTTATAAAGAGGATAAGGAAATAGTACAATCCGCTATCGAGAAGTTGAAGGAAGACGGCGTTTATCCAGTTAATTTGTGGTAAGATGGAGGCAGAGCGATTAAATTTTATTTTCGATCAGTTTGAGCATGGCTCCCAATTTGACAGCTTTAAAGAGTTGGCATCGGGCCATATCAACGATACCTATTTAATTAAAACAAAAAAGAAGCCATATTATGTGTTGCAGCGCATTAATCACGGTGTTTTTCCGGATGTGCCTGGACTTATTGAAAATAAGGTAGCTATTAGCCAGCATATTAAAGAGAAATTACAGCATCTTTCAAAGAAAAAACAAAAGCGTCGCATTCTTAAGTTTTTTAAAACCAATACCGGAGCTTCATTTTATAGAGGCAACGAAGGGAATTATTGGAATTTGATGCAGTTTATTGATAAAAGTGTGACGCACATGACCGTCCCAAATAAAGATGTGGCTTATGAGGGAGGGCGATTGCTAGGTCAGTTTTTGACACTGACAAATGATTTTGATGCTTCAACATTAACTGAGGTCATACCAAATTTCCATGATATGTCATTTAGATATTCTGAGTTTGATGAGGCCTTGAAAATAGTTTCGGACGAACGGCGTGAACGTGCAAAGCTCTATATAGATTTGGTACAGAATGCCAAGGATGAAATGCATATTCTTGGACGCTTAAAAGAATCGGGCGAAATTAAAATGCGGGTAACGCATAACGATACCAAAATTTCGAACGTGCTTTTTAACAAAAAGGAAAAGGGATTGTGCTTGATAGATTTGGATACTGTAATGCCCGGAATTGTACATTATGATTTTGGTGATGCCATCCGGACCAGTTGCAATACCGCTGCTGAAGATGAAACCAATCTGGATTTGGTCGAGTTTAACCTCGATTATTATAATGCTTTTACGAAAGGATTTTTAAAGAAAATGAAAAAATCCTTAACTCCTTTAGAAATAAAATATCTGCCCTTAGGAGCTAAAACAATGATTTTTATAATCGGATTAAGATTTTTAACCGATTATCTTAAAGGCGATATTTATTTTAAAGTAAAATACCCTGAGCACAATTTAGATCGTGCGAAAAACCAATTTAAATTAATGCAAAGCCTTAGTGAAAAACTTGGAGTTTAACAATTAAACACAAGTTATCCACTAAGGTTCATTTGTTCATAAATAAGATTATCAAACCAAAAAACAATTAATAACAGATCACTAACCGAAACCATTTTCTTATGAGTACTACATCAAAAAATAATATCGTTCCTATTGCAATTATTGGAGGGCTTTTTGCAATTTTCGGTTTTGTAACCTGGATCAATGGCGCATTAATCCCGTTCATGAAAACCATTAATGAGCTTACCGAGGCGCAGTCTTATTTAGTGGCCACGGCTTCTTATATTTCTTTTGTGGTGATGGCTTTGCCAGCATCTTATATTATTAATAAAATTGGCTATAAAAATGGAATTTCATTGGGCTTGGCTGTTATGGCCGTTGGTGCTTTAGTGTTTATTCCTGCAGCAGATGCGCGCACCTATTCGTTGTTTTTAGTGGCTATTTTCATTCAAGGGATCGGGATGACCATTTGTCAAACGGCAGCAAATCCCTACATTACTATTTTAGGGCCTATTGAAAGTGGTGCCAAACGTATGGCCATGATGGGCATTGCAAATAAAGTGGCCGGAGCACTTGGTTCTTTAATATTTGGAGCTTTATTATTATCGGGTATCGATGAAGTGAACGAGCAGTTGGGAAGTGTTTCTGATGAACAAAAGGATGTGTTATTAAATTCGATGGCTGATAGTGTACACACGCCTTATATTGTAATGGCGGTTGTTTTATTTGTATTTGCTTTGCTCATTAGAAAAGCAAATTTACCACATGTTGAAGCGACTGAAGAAGATGAAGTAGGAGGTGTTTCAAACAACAATAAAACCATTTTCCAATACCCACATTTATGGTTGGGCGTTTTAGCATTATTTGTATATGTAGGTGCTGAAGTTATTGCTGGAGATACAATTATAGCTTACGGTATCTCTATAGGTATTCCGGCAACAGAAGCTAAATTTTTTACGACCTACACGTTGATGGCCATGGTTGCTATGTATGCGGTTGGTGCATTCTTGATTCCAAAATATCTTAAACAGAAAACAGCATTGATTATTTCTGCTATTTTAGGTATTGTGTTTAGTATCTGTATTTTGATGACTTCAGGATTTGCTTCGGTCATGTTTGTGGCTGCATTAGGTATTGCCAACGCATTGGTATGGCCTGCAATTTGGCCATTAACCTTGGACGGATTAGGAAAACATACCAAAACGGCTTCGGCATTATTGATTATGGCCATTGCTGGTGGCGCTATCATTCCGCCGTTGTATGGGCGTTTGGTAGATGCTGGTAAAGATGAGATGGTTGCCCAAGGCATTCAAGATATGGAAACTTTGGCAACGGCATCAACAAGTAGTTATTGGATATTGATTCCATGTTATTTGATCGTTCTGTTTTTTGCGGTAAAAGGGCATAAAATTAAAAGCTGGGGAAAATAAATTGTGATGTCTAACATTTAGCAGATCATATATTTAAGATGGAAGCGACCAAAACATATAAATGGGGAATGATTGGCTGTGGTAGTGTGACCGAGCTAAAGAGCGCGCCTGCGTACCAGAAAACGGAAGGGTTTGAGCTTTATGCCGTGATGCGAAGAGATGTTGCCAAAGCTCAAAATTATGCCAAACGTCATAATGTCCCTCATGTTTTTTCAAATGCTGATGAGCTTATTAACCACCCCGAAATTGATGCCATTTATATTGCTACGCCTCCTGATTCGCACGAATATTATGCCTTAAAAGTGGCGGAGGCAGGTAAAATATGTTGTATCGAAAAACCAATGGCACCAAGTTTTGAAGCCTGTTTAAGAATTAATGCAGCTTTTGAAGCCAGAAATTTGCCACTATTTGTAGCCTATTATCGAAGGTCATTACCACGGTTTTTACAACTAAAAACCTGGATCGATCAGAAAAAAATAGGCGATATAAGACATATCCATTGGCATTTTAGTAAACCGGCCAATGATATAGATAAGTCTAAAACATACAATTGGCGTACCGATGCGACAATTGCTCCCGGTGGATATTTTGATGATTTGGCATCGCATGGACTCGATTTGTTTGCGTTTTTATTAGGAAATATTTCCGAAGCAAAAGGAACCGCAATAAATAAGTTGGGACTTTATTCGGCAAAGGATTATATCACAGGAAACTGGAAACACCATTCGGGAATTACCGGATTTGGCACTTGGGATTTTGGTGCAGATCAACGGGAAGATGTTGTCAAAATATATGGAAATGAAGGTAATATATGTTTTTCTGTGTTTGGCGATGGTCCCATTATTTTAGATCGTGACAACGAATCACAACACCTAAATATTCCCCATCCCGAACATGTGCAATGGTATCATGTTCAAAATATGAAGATGCACTTAGATGGCGATGGATTACATCCGTCAACCGGAGCATCTGCTGCGCAAACTGCGTGGGTTATGGATTCCATATTAGAAAATAAAATAGAAGTCAAAAAAAAATAAATATAAAAAAGAATAAGACATGTTAAAAAGCACACTCGATAAAGCAACTGGTTTCGAAAAAAGATTCGAAAACATCAATACGGTAATATTTGAGGATTCTCAAGTAGCCTCCAAAGCCGTTGCAAAAGAAATAGCAGATCTTATTAAGGTAAAACAATCTCAAAAGCAACCCTGTATTTTAGGATTGGCTACAGGTTCTTCACCAAAAGGTCTTTATGCTGAATTAGTGCGTTTGCACAAAGAAGAAGGCTTAAGTTTTAAAAACGTTGTAACTTTTAATTTGGATGAATACTATCCCATGGAACCGGATTCCGTGAACAGTTACGTGCGATTTATGAAGAAAATGCTTTTTGATCACGTGGATATCCTCCCAGAAAATTACTTTATTCCGGACGGAACCTTATCCAAAGAAGAAATTGCAGATTATTGTAGTGTCTATGAGAAGAAAATTGAAGCTTATGGCGGAATCGATCTTCAAATTTTAGGAATTGGTGGTAATGGACATATTGGTTTTAACGAATCTGGATCCTTACAAAACTCCAAAACACGCTTGGTTGCTTTAGACCATATTACCAGAGTTGCGGCCAGTAAAGATTTTGCAGGGTTAGCCAATACGCCAAGAACAGCGATTACTATTGGTGTTAAAAAAATTATGGAAGCCAAACGTGTTATTCTGTTGGCTTGGGGCGAAAGTAAAGCCGAAATTGTTAAAACTTCAGTAGAAGGCCAAGTTACCAACCAAGTACCAGCTTCATTTTTACAAGAGCACAATAATGCTACTTATGTACTCGATAAAGAGGCGGCGTCCAAGTTAAGCCGTATCAATACCCCATGGTTGGTTGAAAAAGTAGTTTGGACGGACCGATTGATCAGAAAAGCAGTTCTTGGATTGGCATTACATCTTAAAAAGCCAATTCTTATGCTTACAGATGCTGATTATATCGAAAACGGAATGAGCGATCTATTAGCTGATTTTGGTCAGGCATACGATATCAATATTAAAATTTTCAATAAAGTACAGCATACCATTACAGGTTGGCCAGGAGGAAAACCGAATGCTGATGATACGTACCGTCCAGAACGTGCAGAACCGGCCAAAAAACGCGTATTGATTTTTAGTCCACATCCCGATGATGATATTATCAGTATGGGGGGGACGTTCAAAAGACTTCATGAACAAGGACATGAAGTACACGTAGCTTATCAAACTTCTGGAAACATTGCCGTTGCAGATGAAGAAGCTTTGCGCTTTGCAAATTTCGTGATTGATTACAATGAGAAATTTGGAATTAAGAGTGAAACGACCGAAAAAATCTATAAAAAAGTGGTTAAATCGCTCGTAGATAAAAAACCGAGTGAGATTGATATTCCAGAAGCGCGCTATATCAAAGGATTGATCAGAAAAGGAGAGGCTAGGGCTACAAGTCATTTTATTGGGTTACCAGATAATCAGATCCACTTTATGGAATTGCCTTTTTATGAAACAGGAACCATTGATAAACATCCATTAGGCGAAGAAGATATCCAATTAACTGTTGATCTTATTGAGAAAATTAAGCCACATCAAATTTATGCTGCTGGCGATTTGGCCGATCCACACGGAACGCATAAGGTGTGCTTGGATGCAATTTTTGAAGCAATCAGAAGAATAAAAGACAAACCTTTTATGAAGGATTGTTGGGTATGGCTTTACAGAGGTGCTTGGCAAGAATGGGGCATTGACGAAATTGAAATGGCCGTACCGATGAGTCCGGACCAAGTGTTGGAAAAACGACATGGTATATTTAAGCATCAATCACAAAAAGATGGCGTTGTATTCCAAGGATCGGATGCCAGAGAGTTTTGGCAACGTGCGGAAGATAGAAATAAAGAAACTGCAGCACTCTATGACCAATTAGGTTTGGCACATTATGCAGCAATGGAAGCGTTTGTAAGATGGCACTTTTAGATTAAAATCTAAAAGTGTCTCAATTGGTATTTAGAGTGCCATACATCTTATCGTTTTTACCAATGATTATTCAACTTGTAAAAACGATATCTTAAAAAAATTGAAAAGAAAAAGTCATTTAACTATAAGGGAAGAATTATGATGGAAGTAACAATGAAAACTTTATCACAAATGAGTGGGTATTCCGTATCTACGGTATCCAAGGCATTGCGGGACAAAAAAGATATCAGTGTGAAAACTAGAAAGATTATAAAGGAATTGGCGGCAACTTATGATTTTGTTCCTAACAATTCGGCAATAGCACTTAGGTCTCAAAAAAGCAATACCATTGCTGTAATTGTACCAAAGATTGACAGTATGATTTACGGTAGTATGCTCAACAGTATTCAACATATTGCTTTTGAGCAAGGGTATCGTGTCGTGGTACAGCAATATCTTAATCATGAAAGTGGCGAATATGGTTGTCTAAAAAGTTTAAGAAATGGAGGTATTGACGGCGTGATTGTTTTAGGGTCATCCCATAGTTTGGAAGATCTAAAAAACAGTTCTGAAGCCAATGCTTTTCCAACAATAGTTAAAAAAATTGATGACTTTAGTTTAAATCCTGTTGAATATAAGGCTTTTGGAAGAAAGATGATCAATGCCCTGTTTTTTAAAATAGAAAGTAGGGATAACGCAATGGCAATGAAATTATACTAGAACCTTGTATGTTCTGAGCAGTTTTATGCCTATAAATCTTATCATAGTATGAAGAAACCTTTAACTGAAATAGCCCAAATACACAGTTGGTATTTTGAGAAGTCGTTTTCGAGTTTTCAAACTTATGAACAGTTTATCAATTGGTTACGCATTGAGTTTTATTGTTTTCTTCAAAGCGATCAAGATGCTCTATTAACGATTTATTTTCCAAATGGCAAGGTTAAAGTGAGACATCAAGAAACAACAGATTCACTTCTAATTTCTAAAATCACCATTGAAAGCAAATGTGCAAAAATAGGTTTGAAAATGAAAAAAAAGGTTTCAGAGTTTTTGAATCATATCGAAAATTATTACAACTATAGCCAAAGCCCAGTATTGAATTAGTAATGGATGTGTGTAACAACACCTATCCATTATGTCCTAGATTAATTTGGTTTAAAAAATATTATCAGTAACATTAAATTTAATTCCCCCACTTAAATAAAAAAGCACCAACATTTTGTGGTGCTTTTTTGATTTTATTAAATGTTGGCTTACTGAATAATGCCGCCACAGCTTACACGTCCGCCAGCATCACCCGTAGGTTGTGTCACAAAATCATCAATGCCTTCATGTACAATGACAGCTTTGCCAACGATATCTTTAGTGTCATCGCCACAACCTATACACCATTCATCGGTGGTCATTGTAATAGTGGCATTTCCATCGGCATCTGCAACAAGATTTCCTATATCTCCTTTATGATAGCCCTCTGCGCTTCCCCATTTGCCATGAGGTTGTTTGGTTGGATTCCAGTGTCCTCCGGTTGATGTTCCATCGTCCGATGAACAATCTGCTTTTTCATGAAGGTGGATGGCGTGTTCGCCCGGAGTCATTCCGCTAAGATCTGCAACCATAGTAACTTTGCCGTCTTCTTCAGTAAAAACTGCTGTACCTTCAACGGTGCTATTGCTTTTTGACTCTAGTATAACTTCTATTGTTTTGACTTCTTTTACATCAGATAAAATAAGTGTTTCTTCAACGGTTTCTTCAATTGGCGTTTCTTTTTTGTCGTTTTTACAAGAAGTGGTCAATGCCAAAGAAAAAACAGCAAGTATTATAATTGGTAATCGTTTCATGGTAATTGGTTTTAATGTTTAAATATTTAAATGATTTATGGGTGTATCCATAACAATTAATTTCAATCTTAAAATAAATTTGATAAGACTAAAAAAGTTGGATTCCGGTTTTAAAATTAGTTTAAATTGAACGTTTGGTATGACTTATATCATATTTTTTCTAGCCTATTTAAAATAATTTTATCAAATTTAATCAAAATATAAATGAGATGGACTTAAATCGATAAAATCACTGTTTCAATTTTTTAGACGGTGAGGTATGGGTTCGATTTTTTGTGAAATTGTTTTTGCAAGTTAAACTTCTAAATAAATTAGCCTAACGATTTGATTATCAATAAAATAATCTAGATTTCTGAATTGCAGACTACAAGTGTTTCTTATAGAATTTAAATTATAGAAAAATAATTCTTTTATTTTTTTGTCAACACAACAAAAAGGAATGCACTTCACGTTTAGAATTAAAACTATTTAAATAAATTCGTTGTGTTAAAATTTAATAGTATCTTTTAACAAATTTTAATAAAAATAAAAACCAAACAAATTAAATAACCCAAACTATGAACAAAATTATAGTACCTATTGATTTCTCAGAATATTCAGAATATGCGCTTGAGTCAGCGGCTATTTTAGCAAAAAAGCACAATGCTGAGATTTTTGTATTGCACATGCTCGAAATGTCAAATGCGGTTTTGACAGCTTCTGGTGATGGTCCAAAACCTAAAATGTTATATTTTTTGAAACTGGCCGAACAAAAGTTTGAAGAGTTTTTACAAAAAGATTATTTGGTTGGACTTAAAATTACGCCCATCGTCAAAAGTTTTAAGGTTTTTAGTGAAGTCAGCATGGTGGCAGAAGAGCAAGGTGCCGATTTGATTGTAATGGGATCGCATGGCGTGAGTGGGTTTACTGAGGTTTTTGTAGGATCAAATACCGAGAAAGTAGTGCGTCATTCAAAATTGCCAGTTTTGGTAATTAAGCAAAAACCTGCTAACCTCGATTTTGAAACTATTGTTTTTGCTTCCGATTTTTCATTGAAAAGTGTTGATGTTTATAAACGTGCTTTGGCCATGTTGGGAGAACAATCCAATATCCATTTTTTATATGTGAATGTCCCAGGTGAGAATTTTAAAAGTACCGCTCAAATGGAGCAAAAAGTTGCCGATTTTTTAATGAAGGCCGAAGGCAATATGAGTAAGTTGAATAAGGTTCATTATGTTTCAGATTATTCCATACAAGAAGGAATTGTTAATTTTTGCAACGTTTTTGGAGCCGATTTGATAGTAATGCCAACACATGGAAGAAAGGGATTGGCACATTTTTTTGAAGGTAGTATTACTGAAGATATGGCCAACCGTGCCAATCTTCCGGTCATGACTTTTAAGATATAATAGCTAGGGGAAAAACGATTTAATCGCTTCGAAACTCTATTATAACCAAGGTTGGGAACCTTCAGTTTTGAAAATATATTTTAAATAGGACAAAATTATCCGAAATATGATTTTTGTCATGTTTTCTTCATTTTAATGACTATACCTTTGAGAATTGAAACACTAAAACAACTATTATAATTATGAAATCAAAACTGAAAGTCACCTTGTTATTTGCATTTTCATTATTGCTATTTGGCTGCAATAATGAAAAAAAAGTTGAATACGCTTCAACAGACAGCATTCCCGTGAGTAGGGAAATGGTTGCGGAATTGACAGCTCCACCACATGTGCCACCACCTGTAGGAAATCGAAAGGCAAAAAAACTCATCGTTAAAATGGAAATCTTAGAAGCAGAGGGTGAGATTTCAAACGGTGTTCGTTATGTGTATTGGACTTTTGGAGGATCGGTTCCAGGGAGTTTTATCAGAGCTCGTGTAGGAGATGAAATTGAATTCCATTTACAGAACCATCCTGATAATAAACTGCCACATAACATCGATTTGCATGCGGTGAACGGTCCAGGTGGAGGTGCTGAATCTTCTTTTGTGGCACCAGGACACGAAAAAGTATTTTCATTTAAAGTATTGGCTCCGGGACTTTATGTTTACCACTGCGCTACGGCACCTGTTGGGATGCATATTGCCAACGGTATGTACGGCCTTATTTTGATAGAGCCAGAAGGAGGATTGCCTCCAGTAGATCGGGAGTATTATGTGATGCAAGGCGATTTTTATACCGCAGGACCTAACGGCGAGCGTGGTTTACAACCTTTTGACATGCAAAAAGCTGTGGATGAAAAAGCGGATTACGTTGTATTTAATGGTAGTGTAGGTGCTTTGACGGGCGATGGTGCTTTGACGGCCAAGGCTGGTGAAACTGTAAGATTGTTTATGGGTAATGGAGGACCTGGATTGGTGTCGTCATTCCATATTATCGGTGAAATATTTGATAAAGTTTGGGTTGAAGGCGGTAGCTTGGTCAATGAGAATGTTCAAACCACTCTAATTCCTGCTGGTGGCGCAGCCATGATAGAATTTAAGGTTGATGTTCCTGGATCGTATATATTAGTGGACCACTCTATTTTTAGAGCTTTTAACAAAGGCGCGCTGGGAATGCTTAATGTTACCGGTGAGGAAAATTCCAAAATTTATTCTGGAGAGCTTATGGAAAACATTTACCTTCCAGAAGGACCAGGAATTCAAAAAATGCCAACTACGGATGAGATTAAAGAATCTGATATTCCTGCAAAATCATTTGAGGAGCAGATGAAATTTGGAAAGCAGATTTATGGTCAAACTTGTATTGCTTGTCACCAAGCCGAAGGGCAAGGTATTGCCAATGCATTTCCTCCTTTGGCAGCTTCAGATTATCTGAATGCTGATGTGGACAGAGCTATTGATGCAGTACTTCACGGTTTAAGCGGGGAGATTACCGTAAACGGTGTTAAGTATAACAGTATCATGACTGCACAAATGATTTCGCAAGAAGAAGTAGCTAACGTATTGACCTATGTGTATAACAGCTGGGGCAATAACAAAACCATTGTGACCCCAGAAATGGTCAGAAAAGTTAAAAACAGATAGAAATTGATTAAATACGGAGTATCCATTAGTTGCCAACTTTTTATGGATGCAAAATATTAAATAAAAAATTTAAAATTATGAGTACCAAATTCTTCAGGTTGTCTTTTGTTTTGATCTTATTCCATATGTTTAGTTATGGGCAATCTGAAGATATGGTACGTATTAAAGGCGCACGCTACGTCCCATTGTACGGCAG
>NZ_DATJCY010000102.1:0-4635 GCF_035577925.1 Gelidibacter sp.
AAAAGCTACAATTTGCCATGGTGATTTACGATCGCCGGTATAATAGGATTCATCGCTTGAGTTTTTCGAAACAAAATGTGAAATCAGCAATAAGATTCCAAAATATAAAATGATGATGATTAAAATTAAGGTAGCACTCATTGATGTGGTTAGTTTATGTTATTTAAAATCTGCAAATCAGAATTTAGGTGAGGTTTTTATATTATTCTTTATTTGGAATGTTCTTGAGATATGTAAAATAATTGATCAAATTATATTTTAATGAAAATTTTATTTCGATACAGAACATAACATATCAACCAAAAAACAATGATATGGCTAATGGCAAACATTAACGACCCATTCATATTTCCAAATGCAGGCGCAAACCATTCTATGAACATGTAATTATATAAGGACATCGGCGATGAACTTCCTGCAACTGGTATTTTGATAAGATAGATAATTGTTTTTGCATATAATCCTGAAAACACAAAAATAAATAAAGGATTGGATCCAAAATGCACAAATGGTTTGGACCAGGTTTGGTATTTTTTATAATCAATAATAAAAATTAAAAAAGCTAAAAACAAGGTCCCCAATCCTGCTGTATATAAAACGTAAGAGCTTGTCCATAATGGTTTGTTAATTGGAAAAACAAGTGCCCAAAGAGCCCCCAAAGCAACCATGATAATACCATAAATCATTAGTTTTCTCATTTTTAGTGTAATCGATTTTTCAATGTCAATAACTTGCCCAATGAGATAACCAATAATTACAGTGCCAATTGCCGGTATAGATGACAGTAAGCCTTCGGGGTCAAACGGAATGCCGAAACCTTTGTAAATATGTTGTTCTCCGAAAAGAAAAAGATCAAATTTTCCAACTACATTCTGTTCTAATGAATACGGATCAGATACGGCTCCAAAGAATAATAATGCCCAATATCCCAATAAAATGCCGGTGAGTATAATTAATAGTTTTTGTTTTTCAAAAGCCAAGCAAAGGATTGCACCTGCACCATAAGCCAACGCTATGCGCTGTAAAACCCCCATGATCCTAACCTTTTCAAAATTAAAATAGGGAAATAAATTAAGCAAAAGCCCTATTATAAAAATGATAAGTGTTCTTTTTATTATTTTGGAAGTGGCAGCTTTGGACAAGCTGGTGCCATATTTTTTAAATGAAAAATAAACGGACATCCCCACAATAAATAGAAAAAATGGAAATACCAGATCCGTTGGTGTGCAACCGTGCCATGCGGCATGTTTTAACGGTGGGTAAATATAACTCCAGCTGCCTGGCGTATTAACAAGAATCATCAACGCAATGGTCATTCCCCTTAAAACGTCCAATGACATTAATCGTTTAGAAGTATCCATAATCTATAATTTGAAGACGTTTTTTAAACCACAATCCCCAAATATATACTATTTTAGCTAATTATGCGCAATTGAATATTAAAACACGCAATATTATGCCTGTATTTAATAAACAAACGCATTATGATTGATTTAGCTAATTAATTTGATATGAAAAAAAAAGAGCGTCAAAAAAAATTGATTGATGAAGTCAGTATTAATAGAAAAGTCTCTTCAAGTTATTTGTCCGAAAAATTACAGGTTTCTGAAGATACCATACGACGAGATATCAAGGAATTAGATGACCAAGGTTTATTGACTAAAGTGCATGGAGGCGCAATTTCCACCATACAAAAGCTCTATCATTATAATGAAGATGTCATATATAATAGAGAAAATAAGGTCCGTATCGCACTCAAAGCCATCCCGTTAATTGAAGATGGAATGGTCATTATAATGAGTGGTGGAACAACTAATTTGATGCTCGCTAAATTATTGCCCAATACCTTAAAAGCTACTATATACACCTATAGTTTACCCATTGCCATGCAATTAACGGAACATCCCCATATTGAAACAATTTTTATTGGTGGCAAAATTCACAGAAATTCCATGGTAACTATAGGCATTGATGTCATACAATACCTTTCAAAACTAAGGGTTGATATTGCTTTTATAGGTGTGAGTGCATTAAGCATTAAACAAGGTATTACCGATGAAGGTTACGAAGTATCGCTAATTAAAAAAGCTATGATCCAAGCTTCAGAACGCGTGGTATATTTGGCAACTTATAATAAACTCGATGTCACACTGAATTATGATGTTTGTAGTTTTAATGAGATCGACACCGTTGTGACCGATTATGATTTGGAAAACCCAATGTTAAAAAGTTATAAAAATGCGGGTTTACATTTAGTGTAGCTACGTTATTGTTCCTTACTAGAAAAAGATTAACATCTTTTGTATTGCTATTAATTTTTAAATATTTAACAATGAAGAAAATGATTACTATAGTTGCTGTGGTTGGACTAATGCTGTCGTGTGCAACTAATCCTTATGCGCCTACCAATAAATTTTATAAAAAACAGACCAAAGTACTTTCAAAAGAATTAGAGATGACACCTCCGCCCCATCCCGGTACAGCAAGCATTTTAAATTATGCCGATCGTTGGGTGGGAACGACCAATTTTAATCTTCGACGTCCAAATATTGTGGTTATCCATCATACCGCTCAAGATTCTGTTGAGCAAACACTTAAAACATTTACTTTAGAGCGCACTCAGGTCAGTTCACATTATGTCATCGGCAAAAATGGAGAAATTTACCAGATGCTCAATGACCTCTATCGCGCTTGGCATGGTGGAAATAGCCAATGGGGCTCCAATACCGATTTAAATTCATCGTCTATTGGTATCGAACTGGACAATAATGGTTTTGAAGCGTTTTCACCTCGTCAGATTGAAAGTTTGTTGAATTTATTGAAAGATCTGAAGGAGAAATATAAAATTCCGACGGCCAATTTTATTGGTCATTCGGACATTGCTCCCACTAGAAAAAATGATCCTAATAGAACTTTTCCTTGGAGAGAATTAGCCAAAGAAGGTTTTGGTTTGTGGCATGATGAAATTCCGATAATAGATCCTGTGTTGGATATAGAAATCCCTCAAGAAATAGAGTTAAGAATCAATGATTCATTAAAAGTTGAAAATCAAGAAATCCCAATACCGCAACCATTAATAGATGTAGATCCAAAAATTGCTTTAAAAATTATTGGTTATAATATAAGCGATTTACCGGCCGCCATCAAAGCTTTCAAACTCCATTTTATTCAAACTGAAGTGGATTCAACGTTAACGGATTATGATTTAAAAGTACTCAATAATCTTTATAAAAAATATTTGTAGAACATATCAATCATGAAAAAAAACAAAACTATTTCTGGATGTTTAGCTGTTTTTGTAGGATACGTTATACTGCTATTTTTAATTGATATTTCATCAAAACCTGACAACGTTCCGGTAGCTTTAAAGCCAATTGAAAGTATTCAAACCTATTTTTTTGGATTTGTTTTTAGCATGGGCACAATGGGATGGATTTTGGGGAGTTTACTTTTAATAGCTTATTTAGCAATATTCTACTTTATTGGAATTAGGTTCCATAAAATCCGATTTAGAAAATAGAAATTCAACAAAATGGGAAGTCGATATCTACTTAAACGAAAGTTAAATTAATGGTTAAACTTAAATTTCAAATGCGACATCCCCATAACCGTTAAGGCATTGTGAATCGTTGCAAGCCATAAATTCAATCTCTCCGACAATTTTAAAATTGCTGGTTTTTACTTTGATTAATTGTTTGAAAACTGCTTTTTTCTCAAAAGATTTGATGTCCATATCAAAAATAGGATCATGAGTTGTGCGTCCTTCTTCTTCTGATACTTTTCCAATCAACTCATAATCGTCGCTATTTTCAAAAATAAAAACGGTGGGCAATGGCCCATTATCGGGAACAACTTGAGAATATAAATAAAAACCTGGATCAATATCTGCCACCATAATTAATTCATAGTCTGTTTCAGACAATTTATTGACTTCTGTAAACCATTTGACCGGTTCAATAATACCAAGGGAACTACTTGTTGTCTCATTGACTGTTTTTACTTCAGAACGTGATTTTTCAGTGGAAACTTCGTCTTTTATAGATTCTTGATTTTTACCTTCTTTTTTGCAACTAATGAAAGCGAAAATTAAACATACCAATGTTATTTTTTTCATGATTTTGGGGTTTAATTAATACCTATTAAGTTTACTTTGTTGTGTGTAAGTTAACATCAAACATATTGTTTTTCAATGTAATAAGCAATTTAAATTTTAAAAAACAGGGACTTTTTTCAGTATTGATAAAGGCAATTATAAAAGTAAATCGAATTTAAACGAATCATTTTTTGAGATGTGCTGGATGATGATCATAAAAAAAGCCTGAAAAATCTAAGATTTTTCAGGCTTTGAAATATTAAACTCTGGTTACGTATTCAGTTTTAATAACCAGGGTTTTGTTGTGCTGCAAGTCCAGGGTTGGCATTGATTTCATTCTCTGGAATTGGTAAAACAATTCTATCAAATGTAACGTCAATTGTTTTATCTCTTTTTGAAATAGGTAAGCCATTAAAATCATCATTGAATGTAATTGGTTTTCCTAAGCGCAGCATATCAAAATAACGCTGACCTTCAGTGAACAGTTCTTTACTTTTTTCATCCAGAATCATATCAATACTGATAGTGCTGGCTGTTGCTGG
>NZ_DATJCY010000103.1:0-3436 GCF_035577925.1 Gelidibacter sp.
ATCCTTTGAACTAATCTTTATTTAGGGTAGTAAAAGGACCTAGATAACGCAGATTTTATATGATTTTCACTGACTTGTTTTAAACCTAAAAGGTTTCTGAAACCTGATAGGTTTTTTCTTATGTTACATAAAAATCGGTGATTATCTGCTCAATCAGCGTTTTTTGCATTCTAATTCTTAGGAACACTGATAACACAGATTTCTTATGATTATTACAGATTTTTTTTATCTATCATAGAAAAATATGGTTTCATCTGTCCGGTCAGCGCCCTCTGCGTTCCACCTTTAAAATTTTCAATAAAAAAACCCCAACTTTCGTTGAAGGTTTTTTGAGGCATCAAGCGTCCCGATAGCTATCGGGAGAACCGCTGTAGAAGGTTTATGTTGTTTAATTAATTTTTAGTAAAAATTTTAAGTTACAAAAAAATCAGTGGCCATCTGCCCAATCGGCGTCATCTGCGTTCTATCTTTAAAATTTTCAATAAAAAAACCCCCAACTTTCGTTGAAGGTTTCTTGAGGCATCAAGCGGATTCGAACCGCTGTAGAAGGTTTTGCAGACCTCTGCCTAGCCACTCGGCCATGATGCCAAATTTGGAAGTGCAAATGTAAAAAAAATAAACGTGGTAAGCTATATAGTTTTATTTATTTCGGCTTGAACTCATTTTTATGGTCACTTTCTCTACATCACCACCAATAGGAGGGTTTATTTTACTCACCCAAACCGTTGCTTTTTTAACCGGTTGGCTTTCTTTAAAAATCCTTTCCAATATACGCTTGGCTACGGTTTCAAGAAGATAGGAAGGAATTTGCATTTCTTCCTTAATAATTCGGTTAAGTAATACATAATCTACCGTATCACTTAATTTATCTGAGGTTGCCGAAGGTTGTAAATTGGCAGCTATCTTTAAATCCACCTGATATTCACTACCTATTGTAGTTTCTTCTTTTAAACAGCCATGATGTGCATACACACGGATATTTTCGAGTTTTATGATTCCCATATTTCCTTTTATGACCACAAAAATAAGGCATTTTTGGAACTAAAAAAATTACTAATTTTGCACTTAAATTGCCATTGTACGTTTTTTTAAGCAAACAATGGGAAATAAGAACTTGTGGTATGTCAGAAGAAAGAGAATCGCTCAATTTTATTGAGCATATTATTGAAGAAGATTTAGCTAATGGTATGTCAAGAGATGACCTCCGATTTAGGTTTCCACCGGAGCCTAATGGGTATTTGCATATTGGACATACAAAAGCGATAGGGATTAGTTTTGGTTTGGGCGAAAAATACAATGCGCCGGTTAACCTTAGGTTTGATGATACCAATCCTACCAAAGAAGAACAGGAATATGTAGATGCCATCAAGGAAGATGTAGCATGGTTGGGTTATAAGTGGGCCAATGAACTGTATTCATCAGATTATTTCCAACAACTTTATGATTGGGCTGTTCAATTGATCAAGGAAGGTAAAGCTTATATCGATTCTCAAACTTCTGAAGCTATGGCCGAGCAAAAAGGAACGCCAACACAACCTGGTGTCGATGGTCCTTTTCGCAATCGAAGTATAGAGGAGAATCTTGATCTTTTTGAACGGATGAAAAATGGTGAGTTTGACGAAGGAACTCACGTTTTGCGTGCCAAAATTAGTATGCAACATACCAATATGTTGATGCGCGACCCGATTATGTATCGCATTTTAAAGAAACACCATCACCGTACCGGAAATGACTGGTGTATTTATCCAATGTACGATTGGACCCATGGTGAAAGTGATTATATCGAAAGTATTTCTCACAGTCTTTGCTCGCTAGAATTTAAGCCGCATAGAGAGCTTTACGATTGGTTTTTGGATCAAGTGGTCGAACCAGATAAAATACGTCCAAAACAACGCGAATTTGCACGTCTCAACCTTAGTTATACCATTATGAGCAAACGAAAGTTGTTGAGGTTGGTTGATGATCGTATTGTTTCTGGATGGGATGATCCCCGAATGCCTACAATTTCTGGATTGCGCCGTCGTGGTTATACACCAAATGCCATTAAAAAGTTTATTGAAACTGTTGGTGTCGCCAAACGTGATAATATCATTGATGTGGCACTATTGGAATTTTGCATCCGTGAAGATTTGAACAAAATTGCACCACGAATTATGGCAGTTTTGGACCCCGTAAAAGTGATTATTACAAATTATCCAGAAGATAAAGAAGAGTGGTTAGATGCCGAGAATAATCAAGAAGATGAAAGTGCAGGTTTTAGAAAAGTACCCTTTTCGAGAGAATTATATATTGAGCGGGACGATTTTAAAGAACAAGCCAATAGCAAGTATTTCAGATTGGCTTTAGGCCAAGAAGTACGTTTAAAAAATGCATATATCATTAAGGCCGAAAATGTGGTTAAGGATACCCATGGAACCATTACTGAAATTCATTGTACTTATTCTGAATATACCACCAAAAGAGTGAAAGGTACGTTGCACTGGGTATCTATAAAACATGCCATAAAAGCTGAGGTTAGGGAATACGATCGATTGTTTATGGACGAATCTCCGGATACACATCCCGATAAGGATTTTATGGAACTTTTAAATCCGGAATCCTTAAAAATTATTACTGCCTTTGTAGAACCAAGTGTAAAAGATGCGCAAATTGGTGACCAATTTCAATTTCAGCGTCTTGGATATTTTAATGTTGATAAAGATTCAACAGCCGATGCTTTGGTATTTAATAAAACCGTTGGTTTAAGAGATTCTTGGGTAAAGGAAAAACCGGTTGAAAACAAAACGGAAGGTCAGGCACAGCCAAGAAATAATCAACCACAACGTAAGGCTATTGATGTTATTCAGCAATTGGGAAAAAAATACACCAATCTTCCTGAGGATAAACAGCTTAAAACGAAATCTGAAATCCAGGAATTGGCAAAAAATGTCAGTTATGATGATTTGAAACCTTGGTTTAATACTGCTGCAAAAAAGGTAGGAACACGTATAGCAACCATGATCACGCTTGGTGTTTTATTAGAGCAAGGTTTGGATAAAAATGAAGAAATCAATGCGTTTATAGCTTCTGGATTAGAAGATAAAAATGAGTTGTTGGTAGCTGAAACCAAAAGAATTTCTATTTAAATCTTTAAACAAAATTATATTTTTAAGTCGATTTTTACAGAATATAAAGTAAGAAAACGAAATCTATTCTAACAAAAAGAGGTCGTCTAAAAACTATTTAGGCGACCTTTTATTTTTTGGTTATTTTGTTTTGATTATGGATTCTCTCGGATAATTAGGTAATTAGTTTCGAGTTAAAATGAGGCAAAGCGATTCTTACATCGCTAAACTCACTTTTTTAAGATTATGTGCCATTGCTATGAGTCCAATTTCTGTTTCCACTTTATCCAGACCTCTCAACATAAACCTTTTAAAGTTCATATTGTGTTTTA
>NZ_DATJCY010000104.1:0-14470 GCF_035577925.1 Gelidibacter sp.
AATCCGACATCACGGATTGATTTCTGTTTTTTTAAATCTGGATGGCGATAAATGCGTGTGTTTTTTAAAGAAAGCACTAAAATTGGCAGGTTCATTAAAACCCAGTTCATAGCCAATTTCTTTATTGGACGCATTGGTAAAATAGAGAAGGCGTTTGGCCTCGGTAATAATTCTTGATTGGATGTATTCTTTGGCCGTTTTACCAATTCTGGCTTTGAACGTCCGATTGAGATGATCGGCAGTAATGTTGAGTTTATTCGCGTAATATGTGGTGGAATGTTCTTGTTTATATTCTTTTTCGACGTGCTTTTTGAATTTCCTAATGAGTTCTGTGCCCGAATTATCAATGGTTGATTCTATAGGATTAATGGTACAGATATTATTGCATTCGATAAGCAAAAGTTTCAAAAATGAACCAATGGACAAGATTTTCATTGGTGCATCGCTCTTAAAAATAGAAAAGATGTTTTCGGCATAATTTTGTATAACTTCAAATTGCTCTCGATTAGGTAAAAGTGGCGGACTTTGTCCATAATCCTGAAAGAGATTTAAACTTTCTATAAATGACAAGGGGATGGAATTCTGAACCAAAAACTGATTGGAAAACGTCATCACATATCCATAAGATTTTTCGTGTTCTATAACTTGGTGTACTTGACCCGGTGCCACAAAATAGATTTGGTTACTGGATAACGGATAAGAATTGAAATCGATTTTATGTACACCGTTGGCATGGTTAATAATCAAAACGGTAAAATAATTATGCCGATGGGGAGTATCCTGTTTGCCATTTCGCTTTGTGAAAATAGTTTCCATTTTGGAAATCTCAAAAGTTATGTGGTCTTCATGGGCATTTACTGCTTGGTATATTTTTATGTTCGCCATTTTTAATAGAGTACGATCTTTTCAGATTTGTGCTAATTGTCATTTTTAAAATAATGAATCAAAATTAGCATTAAAGATAATCATAAAGTTAAAGTTTATTTATGCTGTTTTTTTTGAGGTTTGGGGTTGCTATTTCTTTTCTTAGTAAAATCAACGGCATTTAATTCTATAATCCCGCTGCAAAGATGTTATTGAAACAATATTAAGTAACATCGTCCAACTATTCCTAATTTTTTCAATATTGACCGTACATTCTTACGGTGTTTGGATTCTATTTTATTATTTTCGCAACTATTTTAAAAAATGAACAAATCAATCAATTGTTTATATTCATTCTAAATAATATTTAATAATTTTGTCCACGGAGATTATCCATGCTAATGTTTGTTTTAGATTCTAAAGAAAATGTCAATCTTTACAATATTGTTTTGTTGATTTTCTTTTGAGTTTGATCCATGAATTAATACTAATGGCAACCAACTCTCCTTAATTTTAATTTTATGGAAACAAAAACCGAATTTTCAGTATTCATCAAAGATTTTGAAAAAACATTACATCATTTATTTCATGAAGAAGGGAATATTGATCAATTGAGTTTAGAACGTGGTTTACCTGCGGACATTTTGGAGAAAATAATGTCCAAAAATCCATTGTCTGTTGCTATTCCAAGTGAATTTGGTGGACGCGGAGCAAATGTGAAGGAATGCCTTCAAGTGCTATCTGCAGCTTCTTATGAGTCCTTGTCACTATCTTTAACTTTTGGAATCAACATTGCTTTGTTTTTAGAGCCTGTTGCAAAATATGCCGAAGCTGCTGTAAAACCCGAAATTTTTGATCGGTTTTTAAAAAACCAGAATATGGGTGGCCTCATGATTACTGAGCCTAACTATGGAAGTGATGCTTTAAATATGAAAACTTTTAGCCAAGAAAATGAAAATGGCTATACAGTTAAAGGTACAAAGCATTGGCAAGGTCTGACCGGAATGGCTGACTATTGGTTGATTGCTGCTAGAAACAAAACCCAAAGTGGCGACCTTTCTAGGGATGTAGATTTTTTTATTGCCGATAATTCCATCAAAGATCAGCATATCGTTGTTGAAGAACTTTATGATAATGCAGGGCTTTATATCATTCCTTATGGCTTAAATAAATTGGATCTTCAAATTCCAAAAAACCAACGATTAGTTCCTGAGACTACTGGAATTAAAATGATGTTGGACATTTTGCATAGAAGTAGATTGCAGTTTCCAGGCATGGCAACGGGTTTTATAAAACGTATGTTGGACGAAGCTACAGCCTATTGCAAATCCCGAATGGTGGGTGCAGGTAATTTGTTGGCCATGGATCAAGTGCAATTCCAATTATCAAGAATCCAGTCGGCCTTTACCTTGAGTTCCGCCATGTGTTATAGAAGTACCAAAATAAGTGGGATAGAGCATAATTTAGCAACCAACGGGTTGGAAGCTAATAGTATGAAAACTGTGGTTACCGATTTGATGCATGAGTCTGCTCAGCTCCTAACACAGCTTTCTGGTGCTAATGGTTATCGTATAAGTCATATTGGTGGACGTGGTATTATGGATAGTAGACCGTTTCAAATATTTGAAGGTTCTAACGAAATGTTGTATTCTCAAATTTCAGAAATGATAACGCGCGCCATGAAGAAAGGTAAGATGTCCAACTTGTTGGAATATCTGAAAACCTTGGATGTTACTGCGGAATCTTCCAAGCTTTTCAAAAACGATCTCAATTTTAATATTGACAGTAATCTTTCGCAACGAAAATTGGTCGATTTAGGTAGAATTATTGCCAGAGTGGTCAGTGTTGGCTATGTATTGGAAATGGGCGATGAAGGCTTTAGAAAAGATTTGGTAGATAACTGTATTACGATGGTACAGCAGGAAATTTCTGGTCTTTTGAGCTTTTTCCATTTTGATAACTCTGTAAAAGTCATAGAAGATTATGCTTTAGATAGCGTTTGGTCTAATTATCTAAAATAATAGTTACATAAAACCAAAAAACTAAATTGTTGAAGTTCTTTGTTTTAATTCTTTTTTAGAGTTTTAGAGCAAAGAATTTCTATTATATAGAGTTTTTAATTTCCAGCAAAAGGTGACCCAAAAATTCCGACAGCAAGTTCTGCCCAAACGATAAAAAGAAGGATAAAAAGAATAATGGCAGCTATAATTCTGTGTTTTGTGGCTGTTAGTCTTCTTAAAATGAATTCTAAGACGAGTCCAGTAAAAAGCAATAATAGTCCAGCCACAATAAAATCGGAAACAGACCATTTTACCTGATTGGTAAATTGCATTGCGGTTAATGGTATTAAAAGTAGTATTGCAATAACTGATAAAATACCAAGAAATCTTTTGTTTGGACTCAGTTTTAAAATGAGATTCTTATTCACTTTATTGATGTTTGCTTAAACAATGTTTTTACAGAAATATTATCTAACATTCTCAAAATTGATCAATTCAAAGTTCGGATTTATTTTTGAATATTGTTAAAAGTGCGACAGATAAAATTTGGTTAAATATTTAAAAAACAGGTGTTAATTGAATGATTGCCGCGTTTTGTTTGAAAGCACTCCCATTTTAATTTGTTTTGCCATTGGCTATATATAATTTAAACTTGCATCAACTTTAGTAGCTGCATATTTTTTTGTTAATTTGAAAGCAAACCATTCGGATGTATATTAAAGCATTTCTTCATCGTAAAAACGTTGATTTTTCGGCTAAAAAATATTTTGTAGATGCCATGGGCGCTATGGCGTACGGATTATTCGCTACACTTTTGGTAGGTACCATACTAAAAACCATAGGCGAGGAGTTTGACATCCATTTTTTAAAAGATGTGCTTTGGCCAGTTGCGCAACAAGCTACAGGTCCGGCCATAGCCATTGCGATTGCTTATAGTTTAGGTGCGCCACAATTGGTATTGTTTTCATCGGCGGTTGTGGGTGTTGCAGCTTACCAAATGGGCGGGCCATTAACTGTTTTTATTACAGCTATTTTAGCAACAGAAATAGGAAAGCTAATTTCCAATGAAACTCGTATTGATATCGTGGTCACACCAATGGTAACGGTACTTATTGGTGTTTTGTTGGCGATGATTATAGGGCCCACCGTTCAGTTTTTAATGCAAAGTATTGGCGAACTTATAACCTTGGCAACACAATCCCAGCCTATTATAATGGGGATTGTGGTGGCTGTAATTGTTGGCATGACCCTTACTTTACCAATTTCTTCAGCAGCGTTATGCTTAATGCTGGAACTCGATGGTTTGGCTGCTGGTGCTGCAACCATTGGGTGTTGCGCACAAATGATAGGTTTTGCTACTATTAGTTATAAAGACAATGGTATTAAAGGTTTTTTGGCACAAGGTTTAGGCACAAGCATGTTGCAAATGCCTAATATTTATAAAAACTGGAAAATATGGATTCCCTCCACATTGGCTTCGGCTATTATTGGTCCTATTGCGATTGTGTTTTTTAACATGAAAAATACAGCTTTGGAGTCTGGAATGGGAACCTGTGGATTGGTCGGTCAAATTGGTTCATATAATGCCATGAAATTAGAAACTGAATCTTCGACCATTCTCTTCAACATTGTGCTATTGCAGTTTTTACTTCCGGCTATGTTGTCTTACTTTTTTTATTATCTGATGAAAAGAAGAAATTGGATCAAAGATGGTGATTTGAAAATATAACAATTCATTATAAGTTGGATGAATTTCAGGAAAAAGCTGTGTTTACCCCTAGCAAAGTATAAGTTTTTCGTTTAATACTAATTTTATTCATATCTTTAAATTTGGATGAAAAATGGAATCATTTTTTAGAATATTATCATTTAAACAGTACGAATTATCGTTGTAATTATGATTTTATTTTTGAGTTCTGTTTGGTAATCAATATATATTAATTAAACTTGAAACTTGACGTTTCTCACTCCAAACCCTAAATCTTAAAAACTTTGTTAATTACTTTAACACGGTGCGGTTTTATGGTCTGTAGCGAAATGTTATATTAGCAATCTATCTAAATTTCTACCTTTTTATGTCTTTACAAACCGATTATACCGAAGATAATATACGTTCGCTCGATTGGAAAGAGCATATCCGTATGCGTCCTGGAATGTATATTGGTAAGCTTGGTGACGGCTCTTCACCTGATGATGGTATTTATATTCTTTTAAAAGAAGTTTTGGACAATTCCATTGACGAATACGTTATGGGCGTTGGTAAAACCATCGAAATTTCCATTCAGGGCAATAAGGTCATCGTGCGCGATTATGGTCGTGGTATTCCACTCGGGAAAGTAGTGGACGTGGTCTCAAAAATGAATACTGGAGGTAAGTATGATACGCGGGCATTTAAGAAATCAGTGGGACTTAATGGTGTAGGGACCAAGGCGGTGAACGCGTTGTCCAATTTTTTTAGGGTAGAATCGACGCGTGATAATAAATCGGCTTCTGCTGAATTTTCGCAAGGAAATCTCACCAATCACGAATTGTTGGATGATACCTCAAGAAGAAGAGGTACTAAAGTTTCATTTATTCCAGATGAGGCGATTTTTAAAAACTATAAATATCGCAATGAATATGTTGAGAGAATGCTCAAAAACTATGTGTATCTCAACACGGGTCTGACCATTATTTTCAATGGTGAGAAGTTTTATAGTGAACACGGATTGAAAGACTTGTTGGAAGAGAGCATCAATGAATCTGATCGATCTTATCCGATTATCCATTTGAAAGGCGATGATATTGAAATTGCTTTAACACATAGTAAAACACAATATAGTGAAGAGTATTATTCGTTCGTAAATGGACAGAATACCACACAAGGCGGTACCCATTTGGCGGCTTATCGTGAAGCTTTGGTGAGAACTATTAGGGAGTTTTACGGAAAAAACTACGATGCCTCCGATATTCGAAAATCGGTCGTAACAGCGATTGCCATAAAAGTCATGGAACCTGTTTTTGAAAGCCAGACCAAAACTAAATTAGGTTCGACGGATATGGGCGGTGATTTGCCTACGGTCCGAACGTATGTCAACGATTTTGTGAAAACACAATTGGATAATTTTTTACATAAAAATCCTGAAACTGCCGATAAAATCAACCGTAAAATCCTTCAGGCAGAGCGTGAGCGCAAAGAATTGTCCGGAATTAGAAAATTGGCTAAGGATAGAGCTAAAAAAGCCAATCTTCACAATAAAAAATTGCGCGATTGCCGTGTCCACTTTGGAGATACAAAAAACGATAGGTATTTAGAGTCCACATTGTTTATTACTGAGGGCGATTCGGCATCCGGAAGTATCACCAAATCGAGGGATGTAAATACCCAAGCGGTTTTTAGTTTAAGAGGAAAACCTTTGAACTCTTATGGCATGAGCAAAAAGATTGTTTATGAAAATGAAGAATTCAACCTGTTGCAAGCTGCTTTAAATATTGAAGAATCTATTGAGGACTTACGCTACAACAATATTGTTATTGCTACTGATGCCGATGTGGATGGCATGCATATCCGATTATTATTGATAACGTTCTTTTTACAGTTTTTCCCAGAATTGATCAAGGATGGTCACTTATATATTTTACAAACACCTTTGTTTCGCGTTAGGAACAAAAAAGAAACCATTTATTGCTATTCCGAACAAGAACGTCGCGATGCCATCGAAAAATTAAAACCAAAACCCGAAATCACACGATTTAAAGGTCTTGGTGAAATCTCGCCAGACGAATTTGTTAATTTCATTGGCGAGAGTATCCGCTTGGATCCTGTAATGTTGGACAAAGAGATGTCCATAGACGCATTGTTAGAATTTTATATGGGTAAAAACACACCAGAACGTCAAGAGTTTATTATCGATAACCTTAAAGTAGAATTAGATATAGTAGAGGAAGTTCATGAGAACTAATAATGCAAAGGTTAAAAATACTATTGTATCAGTCTATTTTATACTGATTGTCCTTGTCATTTTGTTGGCAACGGTATTTAGTGCCTTTAGCCATTTGGCATCGAGCTCAAAGATGACTTTTCTTTTTATCTTCATCGGATTTTTGATTCTGTTTCTTGCAGTGCATTTCATTTCAAAATATTTTGAATATGATAGTGACGGCAAAAAGGTTCTACTTATCAACAAAGGACTTTTGCTGTCCGATTATTTCAATTATAGAGAGCATCAATTGGAATTTAATAAATCGCGACTCAAGGCCTTTCAATTTAGAAATTATCTGATCTATAAAAGTTTGACGTTGTACATTACAAACTCAAAAGGTCAAGTTAAAAAAGAAACTTTTAACGTGACTTTGGTGTCCCGGCGAAAAAGACGATATATTGGACAGTCATTAAGTAAAATGATAAAAAATAATACAAAACCTACTAATTAATATACACAATATTGGAAGAAGATCACTTACATAATGAAGCGGAAAATATTAAGGAAAACTCAAGTGGCGAAACGATCACGAGGGTTACCGGAATGTTTAAGGATTGGTTTTTGGACTACGCTTCCTATGTTATTTTGGAGCGTGCCGTTCCGGCTATAGAAGACGGATTTAAGCCAGTTCAAAGACGTATTATGCAATCCATGAAAGATTTGGATGATGGACGTTATAATAAAGTAGCAAATATTGTTGGCCATACCATGCAATACCATCCGCATGGCGATGCCAGTATTGCGGATGCCATGGTTCAACTTGGTCAAAAAGACCTATTGATCGATACGCAAGGGAACTGGGGAAATATTCTTACTGGAGATGGTGCCGCTGCACCTCGATATATTGAAGCAAGGCTGTCTAAATTTGCTTTGGATGTCGTTTTCAATCCAAAAATCACCGAATGGCAAGCTTCTTATGATGGTCGAAGGAAGGAGCCAATTAACCTTCCGGTCATGTTTCCATTATTGTTGGCGCAAGGCGGTGAAGGAATTGCTGTTGGACTTTCTACAAAGATTTTACCTCATAATTTCATTGAGCTTATTGATGCCTCAATTAAGCACCTAAGTGGAAAAAAATTTACTATTTACCCCGATTTTCCCACTGCTGGAATTATAGATATTACTGATTATAAAGACGGTATGCGCGGCGGAAAAGTACGCGTTAGAGCTAGGATTTCACAATTGGATAGAAATACGCTGGTCATCAGCGAAATTCCTTTTAGTACTAATACATCTTCCTTAATTGATTCCATTTTAAAGGCCAATGAAAAAGGCAAGATCAAGATCAGGAAAATTGAAGATAATACAGCAGCTGCCGTTGAGATTTTAGTGCATTTACCATCTGGTATCTCACCCGATAAAACGATTGATGCCCTTTATGCATTTACCAATTGTGAAGTGTCTATTTCACCATTAGGTTGCGTTATTGAAGATAATAAACCGCTTTTTGTTGGGGTTACAGAAATGTTGCGCCATTCTACCGATAACACTGTTCAGCTCTTAAAACAAAATCTCGAAATAAAACTTTCTGAGTTTGAGGAACAATGGCATTTTGCGTCTTTGGAACGTATTTTTATCGAAAACAGGATTTATCGTGATATTGAAGAAGAAGAAACTTGGGAAGGCGTTGTAAGTGCTATAGATAAAGGTCTTCAGCCACATATCAAGCATTTAAAACGCAGTATCACTACGGAAGATATTGAGCGCTTAACAGAAATAAGAATTAAACGTATTTCTAAGTTTGATATTGATAAAGCACAACAAAAAATTGATGCGCTAGAAGACCAAATTGCTCAAGTAAAATATGATCTCGAGCATTTAACCGATTATGCTATTGCTTATTTTACAAGGCTTAAAAACGATTATGGCAAAGGAAGAGAGCGTTTGTCAGAAATCCGTTTGTTCGATGATGTCGATGCCACAAAAGTGGTTATCAGAAACACAAAACTATATGTCAATAAAGAAGAGGGTTTTGTGGGTACATCACTTAAAAGAGATGAGTATGTTTGCGATTGTAGTGATATTGACGACATCATCGTGTTTACAAGAGATGGTAAAATGACCATTACCAAAGTAGATGCCAAGACTTTTGTAGGAAAAGATATTATCAATGTTGAAGTTTTTAACCGGAAAGACAAACGCACCATCTATAATATGATTTATCGTGATGGTGGTAAAGGACCTTCTTATATCAAGCGATTTTCTGTAACTGGCGTTACCCGCGATAGGGAATATGATTTGACAACAGGCAATAAAGGCTCGACAGTTTTGTATTTTTCATCCAATCCTAATGGTGAAGCCGAAGTCATTACTGTTTTCTTAAGGCAGAATGGCAGTATCAAGAAATTGAAATGGGATCTCGACTTTGCCGATATTCTTATAAAAGGACGAAACTCCAAAGGAAATCTTGTCACCAAACATGCTATTAGAAAGATTGAACTTAAAGAAAAGGGCATTTCTACATTAAAACCTAGAAAAATTTGGTTTGATGATGCTGTTCAAAGATTAAATGCCGATGCTAGAGGCGAATTGATTGGTGAGTTTAGGGGTGAAGACCGATTGTTGGTTATTAATCAGTCGGGAGTTGTAAAAACCATTTCACCCGAATTAACTTCGCGTTTTGATGATGATATGATTGTTCTTGAAAAATGGATTCCTAAAAAACCAATTTCAGCCATTTATTTTGATGGCGATAAAGAACGCTATTATGTAAAACGTTTTCTGATTGAACAAGAAGGTAAAGAAGAGTCATTTATTTCCGATCATCCAAAATCGCAACTGGAAATTATTTCTACAGATTGGAAGCCGATGGTTGAAGTTGAGTTCGCAAAGGAACGTGGCAAGGAAAGAAAAGATAACCTAAAAATCAATCTTGAAGAATTTATCAGTATTAAAGGAATTACGGCTTTAGGAAATCAACTGACTAGAGATAAGGTAAAGCAAATTAGCCTGCTTGAGCCCTTGCCATATGAAGTTCCAGAAGAATTGCCTGCCGAAGAAATTGAGGTTGTAGATGAAGATGACATTTCCGGTAATGGTATTCCTAAAACTACAATATCTAATTCAGAAGACAATTCTGATGACGACGAAATTGAAGAAAACGGGCAGGTGAAGTTGTTTTAAGGAACAATTTCAAACATAAAAAAAGCTATTTGTCCGTATTAATATTAATATAAGGTCTCGGAAATATGAAAAGTCTGATCATCTTTATTAAAATTACAAATGCCTTGGAAAGAATTTTTCAGGGCATTTGTAATTAAACCAGATATATAATTCTCAATCCTTACAAGAATCGTTCTAGGCAATCAAAATGATGAGTTTAAGGATTGGCGTTGCTTCATTAAAAAGAAATCAAAGTTGTCTTTACTTTATTCTGGTTGCAGTTCCTTTTTCAACATGTTTTTGTTGACTACCTGGTTGAATGGCCAAACTGTACTCAAATGTATATGAATCCTCAGAAGTGGTCAGGATTTTCATGTGGATGGCTTTTTCTTCACTCATGTTTTTCGGATTGATGTGTTTCATGATAAATTCGCAATCGTTAATCCATCTAATTGAAGCCGTATCAATCTTGTTTTCGTAATAATCAATATTGGTGCTGTCTGTTCTAACGAATTTCCCGATTTTTTCCACACCATCAGTGGTGTATTTAAATTCAAATGTGCCTGTTCTAAAGTCTTTACAATTGCGCTCTTTATTATAACAGCTTGTCAGAAGTAATAAGGAAATAAAAAATATTGAAAATTTCATGTGTATAGAATTTAGATGCAAAACTAACCAAAAGTAAGTTAATCTAAAATCAAATTATCGAAAGATAATTGACAGATTTTTATTACATAAAAAATCTAACTCTCAACAAATTCCCTAAACGTGCCATCTTTATAAAGGATGACAATTTTATCAATCGTCTTGTCTTTGGTGTCTGGCTGCTTTTCAGATTTGATTTCTTTTTTGTTTTCAAAAGAGGGGATCGGAGTTTCAAAATCTTGCTTTGTTTCTGCCTTTGATTTTTGTTGTTCCGCCGGGAATTTACCTTGTCCATTTAGTAGCCAATACAGATCAACTTCGGGATAAGCAGACAAAATTTTCATCACAAAATCTAGGCTTGGTTTGTTCCTGCCTGATAATATATGCGAAATGCTAGACCGCTGAACGCCTATTTTATCAGAGAAAGAAGAGGCGGTTTCGGCATAGAAGTCAATGACCTTTTGGAGTCGTTTGGAAAAATCATCATTGTTTAGCATTGTAAACTTGTATTGGTGTTTTATAATGTTACAAATGTAATAAATAGATTGTAAACAGCATTATATTAAATTCAACCTTACAGATGTTGGTAAACCTATACTTTAAATAAATATATTTAAAGTACTGATTAAAAACAATTACAATGGCATTAAACGGAAAACAAATTTCATAATATATAAACAATGGTTTTTGCGCTTAAACAAATCTTTAAATTGTATAGTTTTGTAAACAACAGTATTCTTTTGCATTGTTTACATTTGTAAAAGGTCAATTGTTTACATTTGTGCAGCTATAATTTAACACAATTAAACTGCTCATGGAAATTGATTATGGACGCTATTATGAGGCGTCTCTTTTTGGTCGTTATATTAATTATGACCATATAAAAAATTTACTCAAAAAGCACAGCTCTCATTTTGAGATCGGCATTTTAGGGAAGTCGGTTTTGAATGAAGAGATCCATTTTATAAAAATCGGTTCAGGGAAAAAACGAATTTTAATGTGGTCACAAATGCACGGAAATGAAAGTACGACCACCAAGGCCATTTTCGATTTGTTGAATGTTTTGGCTGATTCTGAAAATGTTTTTGTACATCAACTTTTGAAGAATTGTACCATAGGAATTATCCCTATGTTGAATCCTGATGGATCGAGAGCTTATACCCGTTTAAATGCAAATCAGGTGGACTTGAATCGAGATGCCCAAAGTTTGACGCAACCTGAAAGTATTATCCTTAAAAAATGTTTTGAGGATTTTAAACCGGATTTTTGCTTTAATCTTCACGGTCAGCGCACCATTTTTAGTGCAGGTTTGACGAACAAGCCAGCAACGGTTTCTTTTTTGTCTCCGGCGCAAGATGAAGCTTGTTCGATTACGGATACCAGAAAAAAAGCAATGGATGTTATTGTGAAGATGAATGAAAACCTCCAAAAACAAATTCCAGGTCAAGTAGGTGTATATGATGATGCTTTTAATATTAATTGCGTAGGGGATAGTTTTCAGTCCTTGAATGTGCCAACGGTATTATTTGAAGCCGGACATTATAAAGGTGATTATGATAGAGAAAAAGTGAGGGAATTTATTTTTCAGTCACTTTGGATTGGAATCGTAGAAATTGCGACCAAAGACATCTTGGGTCTGAATGATAAACTATATTTTGAAATTCCGGAAAACGAAAAATTGTTTTACGATATAATTATCCGAAACGCAAAATTAAAATCAGAAGGAGGTTATGAGGTTCTTGATATTGCCATCCAATTTGAAGAGTTTCTAGATCAGAATCGTGTTGTTTTTATTCCTAAAATCGAAAAGATTTCAGATTTGAGTTCTTTTTTCGGTCACAAAGAGATTGATGCCAACGGGGAATTGGTGACTGCTCATGTTAATGATGTGTTAAAGGTGGGTTTCGCAATCGATTTCGTATTGATAAATAATGAAAAATACATGCTATTTACGTAAAAAATGTGACTTTAAGCGTCTTATTTTCGATAAATTTCTACTATTTTTGTAAAAAAAATAATAATTCACAAAAATGGGAAAGTTCAAGTTAGATGAAATTGATCATCAAATTTTAGACATGTTAATTGATAATACACGTGTTCCGTTTACGGATATTGCTAAGAAATTAGTGATTTCTGCTGGAACTGTTCATGTTCGTGTTAAAAAAATGGAAGAAGCGGGTATTGTGCAAGGTTCATCGTTAACTTTAGATTACAAAAAATTAGGGTACTCTTTTATTGCTTACGTTGGGGTTTTCTTGAACAACACGTCACAAACAAAATTTGTATTAGAGCGAATAAATGAAATACCTTACGTAACAGTTGCTCATATTACAACCGGAAAATTTAATATTTTTTGTAAAATAAGGGCTAAAAACACATCGCATGCCAAGGATATAATTTTCATGTTAGATGATATCGAAGGGATTTATAGAACGGAGACAATGATTTCGTTGGAGGAGAGTATAAATGATAAAAAGCGATTGATGCATTCAATTTTTAACGAAATGTAATCGATTTAAAATTTTTAATTTACACACCCTTTATTGAGCCATCAGTAAAGGGTGTTTTTAAATAATATGAAAGGTGTTTTTATGTCAAAAATTCAATTAATGTCCGATGAATATAATCCTTACTATCAACCTTATATTGATGAAGTATCAGATCTGGAGTTATTGCAAGTTTTGGAATACAATCAAGATTCATTGATTTCATTTATCAAAAGTATTCCTGAAGATAAGCTTCATTATCGTTATGCCGATGGCAAATGGACTATTAAGGAAATAATATTACATTTAATTGATACTGAGCGTGTGTTTGCTTATCGCGCGTTGTGTATTGCCCGAAATGATAAATCACAACTGCCAGGTTTTGATCAAGATGCGTTTGTTGTTTATAGTAATGCTAATGACAGAACTATCGATAGTCTTTTATTAGAGTATCAGGATGTGAGAAAAGCCACACTATCATTGTTTGCCACTTTTGATGACAAAACTTTAGCGACAAAAGGAACTGCCAATAACAATGTGCTTTCTGTCAGGGCGGCTGCATTTATAATTGCAGGACACGAAAAACATCATCTCCAAATCATAAAGGATCGGTATTTATGATTTGTAATACTCAAAAGCTTTAAGAAGTAATTCATTTTCTACCAAGCAATCCATTTTTGGTTTACCGATCGCTTCTAAAAGTACGAAGTTGATATTGCCATGTTCGTTTTTCTTGTCATATTTCAAAAGATCTATGATAGCCTTATAATCGGTGGTTTCAATAGGTATGCGTTTGAATATTTTAAGAAATGTTTCTTTAATAATCTCCAAATCCTCTTTTGGAAAGCCTAATAATTCGTGGGAAATATATGATTCCATAATCATTCCGATGGCAATTGCCTCACCATGGAGCAATTCTTCCTTGTTGGGTGCGCTCAAAAAATAAGACTCAATGGCATGGCCTAGGGTGTGACCAAAATTGAGGTGTTTTCTAATGCCTTGTTCATTGGGATCTTCTGTTATTATGGTGTTTTTTATTTCAACAGATTGATGAATTAAGTTGTCTAAATCATTTAAGGATAAGTTGCTTAAGTTTAGGAGGCTATTCCAATATGAACGATCGTGGATAAGACCATGTTTTAGCATTTCAGACAATCCGCTTTTTAAGTGGTTTTGAGGTAATGTATCTAAAAAGCTAGTGTCTACTATGACCATATCTCCTGTAGAAATTACGCCTATTTGATTTTTTAGTGCTCCAAGATCAACGCCGGTTTTTCCTCCTACGGATGCATCGACCATTGCCAATAGTGACGTAGGAACATTAACGTATTTTATGCCACGTTTAAAGGTGCAAGCAACAAATCCTCCCAAATCGGTCACAACGCCCCCGCCCACATTAATGATCAGGCTC
>NZ_DATJCY010000105.1:0-4037 GCF_035577925.1 Gelidibacter sp.
AATCAATTCATCAAGCATACCGATGCTTGTGTGGACGATTTTTTAAGAGGGGATTTTAAGTCCCTTTTTCTTAACACCAAGAAACTTTCAAAAGTAGCCCTCAATCATTTTAAACCAATGATTCCACAGCAATTTCATGAGCTTTGGAAAAAAGGTTTGGAGACCAATGATTATTATTTAAAATTATGTGGCTCGGGCGGCGGCGGTTATATTTTGGGATTTACTGAAGATATTGAAAAAGCCAAATTGTCCCTTAAAGACCATAAATTAGAAGTGGTTTATAATTTTTAAATCCTCCCATACATATCCAAGTATTAGCGTTTTAATCTTTTTTCGATGCTAACCAGAAAACAGAAACATCTTTTATTAAAGTTTTTTAGCATGTTTTCTGTTGTTAGAGGCTATAACATTCTAATCTTGGTTATTGCCCAATATTTGACTTGCATCTTTATTTTGGCTCCAGATAAGCCGCTTCGAGAAGTGGTTTTCGATTTTAATTTATTTGTGTTGGTTTTAGCTTCAGCACTTACCATTGCCAGCGGTTATATTATCAATAGTTTTTATGATTCCGAAAAAGATCTAATCAATAGGCCACATAAATCCATGTTGGACCGATTGGTAAGTCAAAACACCAAACTTTCATTTTACTTTGTGCTCAATTTTCTGGCAGTGGTCATGGCAAGTTATGTGTCGTTTAAAACTGTGGTTTTCTTTTCGTTGTACATTTTTGGAATTTGGCTCTATTCACATAAATTAAAAAGACTGCCTTTTATTGGGAATTTGACCTCAACCACATTAATGATCACACCATTTTTTGCCATTTTCATTTATTATCAAAATTTTGATACCGTTATATTTTTTCATGCCATGTTCTTGTTCTTGATCATATCGATGAAAGAATTAACTAAGGATCTTGAGAATATAAAGGGTGATTTAGCGCAAAATTACCACACCATTCCAGTGGTTTACGGCGAGCGTTTTTCAAAAGCAATGCTGTCCATTTTGGCCGTCTTAACCTTAATTCCGACTATTCTGCTGGTATGTTATTTTGATGTGGGCCATATGGATTATTTCTTTTACATCAGTACGTTTTTGTTGTTTGTTATGATTTTGCTATTGTGGAAATCTAGCACAAGAATTCATTATCTAATTTTGCATAATGTATTGAAAATCATTATTGTGTCTGGTGTGTTTTGCGTTGTATTAATTAATGTTGATGTGGTCTTAAACAGAATTTGATAAAATCGTAAATTCGAGATGCTAAATCGCTGTATAATAAAGTATCTTTGCATAAATTTTTAAGTCATGAGCAGACATCAAGGTAGTAGTGGAAAAGGAAAAACTTCGGGCCGAGGCCAAGATAAAAGTTCTTCAAATGGAGGTGGAAGGTCTCACGACAATTCCAAAGGACATAGTTATTCCAGAGGGAATGCCCCAATGCGAAAAGTTACAAAAGACATTTCGAAGCCTGATGTTGCGAAAAAGCCAACTTCTAAAAAGTCCACTTCAGATGACATCCGTTTGAATAAATACATCGCCAATTCTGGTGTTTGTTCCCGCCGTGATGCCGATATGCATATTTCAACAGGAAGTGTAACTGTTAATGGGAAAGTGGTTACGGAAATGGGATATAAGGTAAAATTGGATGATGACGTGCGTTTTGATGGCGCACGGATTAATCCTGAGAAAAAAGCCTATGTTTTATTGAATAAGCCTAAAGGTTTTGCAAGTACAACCAGCGAAGGAAAGGGCCGAACCGTAATGGATCTGGTTGCCAATGCCACAACGTCGCGCATTAAGCCTATTGGCCGATTGGGCCGAAATTCATTGGGATTGATTTTGTTTACCAATGATGAAGCTTTGGTCAAGAAATTCACAAATTCAAAACATGGTATTCCGCGTTTATTTCAAGTTGAATTGGATAAAAACCTAAAGTTTGAAGATTTTAAAAAAATCCAGGAAGGTTTAAAAATTGAAGGTAAACTGGTCACTGTTGAAGAAATCAGTTTTATTGAAGGTGAGCCCAAAAACAAGATCGGCTTAAAAATCAAAAATACGGGAAATACTGTGATCCGTTCCATTTTTGGCCATCTCAAATATGAAATCGAAAAGTTGGATTGTGTGGCTATTGCAGGCTTGACAAAAAAAGATATTCCGCGTGGACATTGGAAACACCTTACCGAACAAGAAGTTAATAATTTGAAAATGTTATCGTAATTATTGATTTTATAAGATTCAAAATTTGAGATTGGAAATTGCAATGTTTGAAGTTTTTTAACGAGTTTATAGGTTCAATTAACTTGAAAAATGAGATTTTTTCTAAACAAAAAGAGTCTTGGTTTTGCGTTTGATTTTCAATGGGATAACCGTTGTTTAGTAGATTGTTTGAAATAAATTTTTAATACAAAATACAGATCCCGAATAATTTTTATACTTTCCATCTTGTTTTCTAATTTTTTTATAGTTCATTTGCACTTTATATAGCTGAACCCTTGAACCGCGTTTGTATGTTTGGGCTTTTGGATTTTAGGAAGTCATTTTCAAAAGCAACTTATAAGATAAGTCACCAAATTTTAAAGCTTACTTCTAATTTTAAACCTTTTATGAGCAAACGCTTCGCGTTCGTGTCTGTTCCCTCTTATCAACAAATTCAAGTTTGATTACTCATTATTTATCAGGAATTTATTACTCTAAATTAATTTATTTTTCAGAATTTTAAACCTTAATAAAACATAATGAATACAAAATATATTGATCTGATCAATCAAACTTTTTATTTTCCACAAGACGAATTTAAACTTGAAGATAAAACCCTTCAATTTCATGATATCAATTTGATGAAATTGGTTGAAGAATACGGGACTCCATTAAAATTTACATATCTGCCGCAAATATCCAATAATATAGGGCGCGCCAAAGATTGGTTTAGCAAAGCCATGAAAAAGCATAAATACAAAGGCAAATACCATTATTGCTATTGTACTAAAAGCTCGCACTTTAAGCATGTATTGGATGAGGCGTTTAAAAATGACATCCATATTGAAACCTCTTCGGCATTTGATATTGATATTGTTGAAAAGTTAAAGGCCGATGGTAAAATCAATAATAAAACCTATGTGATCAGCAATGGTTTTAAGCGCTCGCAGTACGTTACAAATATTGCGCGATTAATAAATGAAGGCCATAAAAACTGTATTCCTATAATTGATAATTACGAAGAGATCGATTTGCTTTCTAAAGAAATTAAAGGAAAATTTAATATCGGCATCCGAATTGCTTCAGAAGAAGAACCAAAATTTGAGTTTTATACCTCACGTTTGGGCATTGGATACAAAAATATTTTGCCGTTTTATAGAAATCAAATCAGGGACAATAAAAAAGTAAAACTAAAAATGCTTCACTTTTTTATCAATACCGGTATTCGTGACAATGCCTATTACTGGAACGAGTTTTCTAAATGTTTGAAAGTCTATGCCAACTTAAAGCGCATTTGCCCAACGTTGGATAGTTTGAACATTGGTGGCGGTTTTCCTATTAAAAACTCATTAGCGTTCGATTTTGATTACGAATATATGGTGGATGAAATCATTAATCAAATTCAATTGTTTTGTGAGCAGGAAGAAGTGGACGTGCCTCATATTTTTACAGAATTTGGTAGCTTTACCGTAGGCGAAAGTGGTGGTGCCATTTATGAAGTGCTTTATCAAAAACAGCAAAACGACAGAGAGAAATGGAACATGATCAACTCGTCTTTTATTACGACATTACCAGACACTTGGGCCATTAATAAGCGTTTTGTCATGTTGCCCATCAACCGCTGGTATGATACTTATGAACGTGTGCTCCTTGGAGGATTGACCTGTGATAGTGATGATTATTACAATAGCGAGCAGCACATGAATGCTATTTATCTTCCAAAATACAATAAAGAAAAACCTTTGTATCTTGGTTTCTTTAATACCGGAGCCTATCAAGAAACTATTGGTGGATTTGGCGGATTACAACATTGTTTAATACCTTCGCCTAAACACATTTTG
>NZ_DATJCY010000106.1:0-14038 GCF_035577925.1 Gelidibacter sp.
TGCAAATCTGTTTGAAGCCGTCAAATTTATCAATCAAATAAAAGAAGGCACGGCAACCATTACACACGAAGATTTGATCGTGCTGAAAAACACAATCAATACCTTTACTTTTGATGTTTTAGGATTGGTCAATGCTAAGCAATCAGATACCGGTACAGAAAAATTATCGGGTGCCGTAGAACTTTTAATCCAATTAAGGCAAGAAGCCAGAGCAAATAAAGATTTTGCTACTTCCGATAAAATACGCGACGAGCTGGCGGCAGCAGGAATTCAGCTAAATGATGGGAAGGATGGAACAACGTTCACAACCAATTAATAGGTCTTGAAATTGTTTCGCAATTAGTTTTTGGGGAAATAAATTTTATTTTTAACAACAAGGCAGTTTAGTGAAGTGATGTTTTAGTAAGCCATACTTTATTTTGAGAAATGCAGTTTAACAAAAAGATAATTCATATTTATCTAAAACTGTTTAAACATCAAAACCATTGAAAAAAATCCTCACATATCCGTTTTTATTACTGATTAAAGTCTATCAAACTTTCATCTCACCCTTAACGCCTGCAAGTTGCAGATACCACCCCACCTGTTCTCAATACACTAAAGAGGCTTTGGTAAAATATGGTCTTTTTAAAGGCGGTTGGTTGTCTATAAAACGTATTTTTAGTTGCAACCCTTGGGGAGGAAGTGGTTACGACCCTGTACCATAACTAAATTTATTCACGAACTTTATCATATGCCGATCAACCACGCACTTTGGTACGATCATTTCGAAGTTTTACCGATTAGTGCGGTGTCAATTTGATCGTTAACTTTAATAAGGAAAGGAATAACCTCAGCAAGTTTAAACAAATAATGTAAATTTAGATCCAAAATAACAAAATGAACATCATAAAAATTTTCACAATCGCATTGATAAGCGGAACACCAAAACCATCACATTAAAAGGGCACTTTATTTATGGTCACGAGATATGAAGCTGTTCACCTTGTGGAAGCGATAAGAAATTTTGGGTTTTGGATAAAATGGACGAGTTAAAAAACCATTATGAAGAATTAACAGAAGATCAAAAACCATATACACCCATTTTTGCCGAAATCGAATTTATTGACAAAGGAAAGTCAGACGAAGTTTTTGCAGCCGATTACGACGGTGTTTATGAAGTTCTGAAGGTTGTAAAAACGACCGAAACAACGGAGGGAGATTGTGAGTAAATGTCTTAAATAATTTTCTGTTGATAGGCTTAAGCGAAATGAATTAATATGTGAAATGTAAAAATCCTCTTAAAAAGTCCCAGCAAAAATGGTATCACCATTTACATTTCTGATCTATAATCCGAATTACCTCAACTATCTAAACACATTTCTAAAATACTATATTAAAATATTAAAACCTTTTACCTACCAAAGCTATCAATCTATTACAAACAAAAAATCCTTGAACACTTTGTGAAATCGACCTTTCTAAAAAAAGCATCACAAGGCATTCAAGGATTAATTATTACTTAATTTACTTTTGTTGAGCGAATTGCAAGTGAACGACAATATTCACATCTTTTCCAATACCTGCAGCAGTTGGATCGAAATTAATGTTATAGTCAAATCTATTGATGGTCGTTTTTGCTTTCAAACCTAATTTATCACCTTTCTCATTCTTGGCAATGCCCCCAAAATGGACATCAAAAATAACATCTTTGGTTACATCTTTTATGGTCAATTTACCATAGAGCAGATAGTGGTTAGGTTTGCCGGTAGCCAATATCTTTGAACTTTTAAAAGTCATTGTTGGATATTTTTCCACTTCAAAAAAATCAGCACTTTTCAAGTGTTTATCTCTATTTTCAACACTAGTATCGATACTGTTTACGTTCACAGTAAAATCGAAATTGGCATCCGTCAGTGCTTCGCCGTTTGTATTTAAATTTCCTGTATATTCCAAGAATTTTCCGTTTACCATACTAATTCCAGAATGTGATATGTTGAAATTTACTGAAGAATGATACGGATCTACTTTCCACTGCGATTGTGCAAATACACTCACCGAAAGAAAAAGCACTGCAAATAAGGATAATAAGTTTCTCATTGTTTTAAATTTAAAAAGTTTAACAATTATAGTAATTTCTTTAATTAAAATTACAAGTGCAAAAGTAATTGAAATAATATGTTCTGAGATTGATCTATGATAAGAAATAACAACGGACAACTTATATTTTCTTATCTCATTTTATTAAACCTTTTGTAAAATTTCAACGCATAAGCTCTTATTACTTTTCAAAATATTATATTTACTCTCTCTTAATTAAATAATTCCTCATGTACGCATTAAAATTTGTTTGGGACCCTTCTAAAGGCATCGATATTATTGGTTTTACATTACATTTTTATAGTGTGATGTGGATCATCGCTTTTATTTTGGGTTTTCTGATCATGAAACGTATTTTTAAATATGAAAAACAATCTGAAGAATCTCTCGATTCACTATTCATTTACTCAGTTATCGGGATCATGCTTGGTGCGCGTTTGGGCCATGTTATTTTCTATCAACGTGAATTATTTTCGGAAGACTTTTTCAGCATCTTCTTGCCCGTAAAGTTTAAGGGCGGATTTGAATTTACAGGTTTTCAGGGGCTTGCAAGTCATGGTGCTGCTATAGGAATGATTATTTCCATGTACCTGTACAATAAAAAAGTATTGTACAAGTCGGTCATTTGGATTTTGGACCGCGTGGTGATTCCGGTGGCTTCGGGTGCTGTTTTTGTAAGACTTGGAAATTTTATCAATTCAGAAATTGTTGGCAAACCAACAGGCACGGATTTTGGAGTAGTTTTTGTCCAAAATGGCGAGAATTTTCCAAGACATCCTGCGCAACTTTATGAAGCTGCATGTTATGTTTTTGTGTTCATTATACTTTGGTTTTTTTATTGGAAAACTAAAAAAAGCGAGCAACAAGGTTTTTTGTTCGGACTCTTTTTGGTGCTTTTATGGGCCGTTAGATTTTTTGTGGAATTCCTTAAAGAACCTCAAAGCGAACATGAATATATTGCAACTTCAACACTCAACACGGGCCAAATGCTAAGTATTCCTTTTATTCTTATCGGCTTATATTTTATGTTTATGTACAAAAGCAAAAAACAACTTTCGAAATGAAAAAAAACATAGTAACACTAATAACAATAGTCATTTTAGGAGTTTTCAATTTTCAATTTCAAAGCTGTAAAGAGGATCAAAAAATTATAAAACCTGTTGTAGTGGAATTCAAAAAAGAAGGTGAGCTTATTCTTAAAACTGCTAATGACAGCATCATTAAAAATTTGGATATTGAGATTGCCGACGACGAATATCAAACCCAAACCGGATTAATGTACCGCGATTCGATGGAACAAAATCAAGGGATGCTCTTTATTTTCCCGGTAGAAGATTTACTTGGGTTTTATATGAAAAATACCAAATTTGCTTTAGACATTATTTATATTGATTCTGATAAAAAAATTGTCAGTTTTCAGAAAAATGCACAGCCTTATAGTGAAGATTCTTTACCTTCAAACGTTCCGGCAAAATATGTCCTTGAAGTAAATGCCGGATTAGCAGACGCATGGCAATTGAAAGTTGGCGATAAAATTGAGTATAAAAAAATCGATTAGAATTGATAGTATAATTTCCGATATTTATGGGAATTGTTGACTGTTTATCAAAAACATCAGCATCTTATTTTCCTAATATTTGATTTAAAGAACGGTCATTTCTCCCCTTTTCGTTGGGATATAATTCCATTAAAGGATCGCTTTGGAAAACCTGTTTTGAATTGATATCCAACGCCGACAATTTACCATAAAACGCGGCTCCAGTATCTACATTCCAGATATTAAGCGCATGCATAGGTTCATTTTGAAAATAAATAGTGGTTGGCGTATGTCCAATATAAATTTCGTTATAAAGTTTTAAATGTTTTGGATACAGCTCAGGATTTTTACCAATAGTTTTATGCAAATCCAAGGCCATTTGCCAAAGTGAGCGATCAAAATAAAAAGTGCTTTCTAAAGATTCGTTTTCTACACCATTGATTGAAGTAAATCCCGCATGAACAAACAATCGGTTTTCGGCATCTACATAATAGTTTTTCATTTGATCAAAAAACTGGAGATGCGCTTCTTTTTCTACCTTAGAAAAATCTTTATAACTTTCAATTGCACCTTTTCCTCCATGATTTATCCAAACGTTTTCTGCTTTATTGGTCCGCAGCCATTTTTCGCACCACATATCGTGATTTCCTTTTAAAAAAACACAAGTATTTACTTCCGATAAGCGCATTAAATACTGTATTACCTGCGCCGATTCACTCCAACCGTCTACATAATCACCCATAAAAACCAATTGATCTTTTGCTGTGATTTTTGCCCTTTCCAACACTTGCTTTAAAGCTTTCAATCCGCCATGAATATCGCCAATAACCAAAGTTCTCATCATCTGTAATTTCTATAAAATTTCTCTATAATTGCCTCAGCAGGTTTATTTTGTGGCGTAAATTGCGAATCTAATGAACCGCCAGACTTTTCATAATCATGAAACCATTTCCATACAAAACCGCCAGCAAACCAATCTTCATTCCAGATTTCTTCGAACAAGGATTGCATGGCATTGGATTGTGCTTCAAAATTCACAACAGTCATTTCCCGATCGGATTTCCAAGGTGCTTTTGCGGCATAATCCACACTTCTATAACCAAATTCAGCAAACAAAATGGGCTTTTTAAAAGTATCCGAAAACGTCTTCAATTCATTTTTATAGGTTTTCCAACCGGTTTTGCATTCTTCAAGCGTGGGCGTTTTAGAAGTGCTCAACGGAAAATAAGCATCAATCCCAATATAATCCAAATCGGCCCAAAAAGGTGTCCGGTCGTATTCATTCCAATTGGCGGCGTATGTTAATTTACCTTTATAGATTTTTCTAACTTCAACAATCAATTGCCGCCAATACTCAGGTCTTTCGTCTATAAAACTTTCGAGTTCTGTACCGATGCAAAACATATCAACTTTGGTAGCTTGCGCCACTTTTGCATACGATAGGATGAAATTAGAATAGGTATTTTCCAGCATCTTCCAATCGTCTTCATGCGCCATTTTTATAAAACCCGTAAATTCGCCACGTCGCACCCAAATTTGTGGTTTTATCATGACTTTAATCTGGTTTTTATGCAAGGTTTCTATATACTGTTTGATGCCTTTTTCGGTCTCACCAAACCATTGTCGATCATTATTAAAAATAATTTCGGGATGCGCCAGATCCTTGACAAATCCAAAAGGCATCACCGATGCATAATTAGCATTCAGGTTAATTAATGGATCAACATGCTTACTGCTAATGCTATCTCTTGAAGCTACAAAGCTAACGCCATTTATTTTTACCGGCTTTTCAACTGTGCTGCCACATGAAATTATAAGGCAAAACATCACAACATATAAAAATTGAAAAATAGTTCTCATCCCATTTAATTATTCCTAAATTTAAACAAATGGATTTAAAAAATTAAATTTTATAAAAATCCTATAAAAAACCCTCATCTAAAGACTTAAAATGGAACACATCGTCATCATAGGAAATGGTATTTCTGGCGTTACCGCTGCACGGCATATTCGTAAACTTTCGAATAAAAAAATTACTATTATTTCTGCCGAAACCGAATATTTCTTTTCACGTACCGCACTGATGTATCTATATATGGGCCACATGACGTTTGAGCATACCAAACCTTATGAAGATTGGTTTTGGAAAAAAAATCGGCTCGATCTGAAATTTGGATTTGTCAAACATATCGAAACTCACAACAACTGTTTGTATTTTGAAAATGGCGACACGCTTCACTACGACAAACTAATAATTGCCACCGGAAGCAAAACCAACAGATTTGGATGGAAAGGCCAAGATTTAAAAGGCGTTATAGGATTGTACAGCAAACAGGATTTAGAGCAACTTGAGGTTTTGGCACCCAACAATAAGGTTTGCAAACGCGCGGTGATTGTTGGCGGTGGATTGGTAGGAATTGAACTTGCCGAAATGCTCCATTCCCGAAATATCCCTGTTACTCTTTTAGTACGCGAAGCTAATTTTTGGGATGTTACCCTGCCCATTAGCCAGGCTAAAATGCTAAATCGACATATCTTAAATCATGGTATCGATTTACGATTACAATCGAATTTAAAAGAAATTAGATCCGATGAAAATGGAAATGCAAAAGCTGTGGTTATTGAAGAAACCGATGAAGTAATTCCGTGTGACTTGGTAGGATTAACACCCGGCGTTTCCCCAAATATTGACATGGTCAAAACGACAGCAATAGAAACTGACCGAGGTGTTTTGGTCAATCGGTTTTTGGAAACCAACATAAAAAACGTTTATGCCATTGGCGACTGTGCCGAACAACGGGAACCTATTGGCCACAGAAAAGCCATAGAAGCGGTTTGGTACACGGGTAGAATGATGGGCGAAACTGTGGCTCAAACCATTTGCGGAAATCGGATAAAATACAATCCTGGACATTGGTTCAATTCGGCCAAATTTTTTGATATCGAATATCAAACTTATGGCTGGGTTTTTCCTGAACCGAAATCAGGACATACCCATTTTCATTGGAAACATGAAGACGACCTTAAAAGTATTATAATAGAATATGAACAGCAATCGAACCGTTTTTTGGGCATAAATACATTTGGAATACGCATGAGACACGAGGTTTTTAATCGATGGTTGACTGAAAAGCGATCAACAGATTATGTGATACAGCATTTAAAAGAAGCCAATTTTGATCCAGAATTTTATAAAACTTTTGAAAATGAAATTTTAGAGAAATATTCAACCTGCGAGGTTTTAGAACTAAGCGCAGCGATCTCACGAAGCGAAGCAAGTAAACCTCGTAGGTTTTAATAATTGACAAAATAAATTGTCAAGATTGGAAAATATACCTACAAGGTTTTGAAACTTAGCACAGCAATCTCACGAAGCGAAGCAAGTAAACCTTGCAGGATGAGTAAAAACAGGATAACAATAAGCAAAAGCAGCTTGTCCAACCTGCGAGGTTTTAGAACTAAGCGCAGCGATCTCACGAAGCGAAGCAAGTAAACCTCGTAGGTTTTAATAATTGACAAAATAAATTGTCAAGATTGGAAAATATACCTACAAGGTTTTGAAACTTAGCGTAGCAATCTCACGAAGCGAAACAATCAAACTTTTTAAGATGAGCAAAATAGGTCGAGGGTATCGAGGGCAAACTAAAAAACAATATTAATGAACACTAAAACAAATTCTAGCATGTCTCTTGCCAAACCTGATGCGCAGGCACTTTCCGCAACCCAAAAAAAGGCGGTTGCGATTGGCGTGATCGGTTTATTTATTATGGTTTTGGCACTACTAAACGTCAACTTTCCAAATAAACCATTATTCCTCACTTTGTCATTGGCCATGATTACTGTGGGCACAGTAATTTTTGCAAACAATAGTTATTTATCAAAACATGCTGGCATTAAAAACGATGGTGTTTGGTTTAAATCCATGATCTCACGCGGACTTTTGGGATGGACGTTAGGAATTGTACTTACCGTTTTTTACATCGTTTTATATTTTAAGGCAGAATGGTTGGGATTGGCCACTAATGGCGCATCGAACACCGGATTAATTGCATTGTTCGATCCTTTAAGTTTTTTATTAAACGGCGGTCCGGCAAGCCAATGGTTTGTTTATGGAACACTTTATACGCTTGCTATTTTGGTTTTTGGATATAAATTCTTGCTCAAATACCGACATAACAAATACCAACAATTACGAACCTTTTCGGTGATGTTTTTTCAATTGGCATTTGCGTTTTTGATTCCAGAATTTATGGCACGGCTAAATTCTGATACGTTCAGTCTTCCCTATTACGATTTAAAAAACATCTGGCCCTTAAATTATTACAACTTTGATAAATACCGTGTCGATTCGATGATTGAAGCGGGAGATATCGGTTTGGCTTTATTGATTTTTGGAGTTGTTTCCATTTTTATCATCACCCCAATTTTGACCTATAAATACGGCAAACGCTGGTACTGCTCATGGGTTTGCGGTTGCGGTGGCCTGGCAGAAACCGCAGGAGATCCGTTTAGGCATTTAAGCGATAAAACCAAAAGAGCATGGAACATTGAACGTTGGGTCATCCATAGTGTCGTAGTCTTCGTGACCTTAATGACAACCGCCGTAATCTATTCTTATTTAGGAACGGATTCGAGCAAATATTGGTTAACAAAACAAATTTTTCTAATAAGTGTAGCTACATTACTAACTTTCGTTTTAGCGCTCATCATGATTTTCAAACGGCAGGAATTGGCCAAAGACGCCAAATATGGTGCGATTGGATATTTTATTGTCATCATGGCGCTCATTGCCATGCATTATTTTAGCGATACCACAAACATCTTTATATTCAAGGCTTCGAGCCTTAAAATGTGGTACGGATTTTTAATAGGAAGTATTTTCTCAGGAGTTATTGGTGTAGGCTTCTACCCTATTTTTGGTAATCGGGTGTGGTGTCGTTTTGGTTGTCCGATGGCGGCAATTTTAGGATTGCAACAACGCCTATTTTCACGCTTCAGGATTACAACAAATGGCGGACAATGTATTTCGTGCGGCAATTGCTCAACCTATTGCGAAATGGGCATTGATGTACGCGCTTATGCCCAAAAAGGAGAAAACATTGTCAGAAGTAGTTGTGTGGGTTGTGGCATTTGTGCAGCAGTTTGCCCAAGAGGTGTTCTAAAATTAGAAAACGATAGTATGAAAGGACGTATTAATGCCACCTCTGTTTTATTAGGAAATGATGTGGATTTGATGGATTTGGTTAATCAAAGATAGTGTTCAATTTTGAATCACAGTTTTCAGGAATTGTCAATATCTAACGAATTTGTCGCTCCATGAAATAAAAATCCTATTCGCGCTGAAACGCAAAGATCTTTATTCAAAACAATCAGTGCCAATTCGTGAAATCAGTGTCAAAATATTGAAATCTAAGTTGGAAATCAAAATCCATCCGTAAAAAACATCTGTAATAATCTGTTTAATCAGCGTCATCGGCGTTCTATTCACACAGTGGCGCATAACTCATCGAAAAGCCCAACATAATTCTGTGATAAAACATTCAACAATGATTTAAAAACAAAGCTTACTTTTACATTTTCATTTATCCAACCAAATGCCCAATATCAAAGTTATCATTCCGGCTTATAACGAAGCAGAATCCATTGCGCTTGTTATTAATGAAATTCCATCCATCGTTAATGAAGTGATTGTTGTAAACAACAATTCTACCGATAATACCGCAGAAATTGCCCAAAAAGCGGGAGCTACTGTATTATTTCAACCTCAAATGGGTTATGGCCATGCGTGTTTGAAAGGAATGGAATATATTTCCAAATTATCCCAAAAACCAGACATTATTGTTTTTATGGATGGCGATTATAGCGATTATCCTGAAGAGCTGACCAAAATTGTAATGCCCATTCTTGAAAATAATATCGATTTCGTTATTGGCGCCAGATCAAAATCCTTACAAGAAAAAGGATCAATGACACCACAACAACACTTTGGCAACTGGCTGGCCACGTTTTTAATGCGCATTCTGTTTGGCGCAAAATTCACGGATTTAGGGCCTTTTAGAGCCATAAAATATCAAAAACTACTGGATTTAAAAATGCAGGATAAAACTTACGGCTGGACGATTGAAATGCAACTCAAGGCACTCCAACATAATTTAACGTATATTGAAGTACCTTTAAAATATAAAAAAAGAATTGGCGTCTCAAAAGTATCAGGAACGATAAAAGGTTCTATCTTTGCGGGCGCAAAAATCTTAGGTTGGATTTTTAAATATAGCTTAAAAAGATGATTCTAGAATCCTTAATCATAGTAGTTTATACCATTTCCCTTTTACTTATTCTCTTGTACGCTCTGTCACAGCTCAATCTTCTGATTAATTATATGGCTGCTAAAAAACGTAAAGATTCATCACAGCTTTTTGATTTTTCAAATCCAGATGAAATCCCTTTTGTAACCATACAACTTCCTGTTTACAACGAAATGTATGTTATGGAAAGGCTTTTGGATAATATCGCCTTGATAGAATATCCAAGAGAGAAGCTAGAAATTCAAGTGCTCGACGACTCTACCGACGAAACCGTCCTTACAACTGCTAAGCACGTCGAAAAATTAAGAGCCACAGGTTTGGACATTAAGCATATTTGCCGAACCGACCGAAGCGGCTTTAAAGCTGGTGCGTTAAAAGAAGGCTTAAAAATTGCCAAAGGCGAATTTATTGCCATTTTTGATGCCGATTTTCTTCCAAAACCAAATTGGCTCAAACAAACTATCCCTTATTTTAAGGATGAAAAAATTGGCGTCGTTCAAACGCGCTGGGGACATATTAACAGAAATTATTCCATACTCACCAAAATACAAGCGTTTGCACTCGATGCGCATTTCACCTTAGAACAGGTTGGCCGAAACAGCAAAGGGCATTTCATCAATTTTAATGGAACTGCTGGCGTGTGGCGCAAAACTTGCATCATTGACGCCGGAAACTGGGAAGGCGATACGCTTACCGAAGATTTGGATTTAAGCTATAGAGCACAGCTTAAAAACTGGAAATTCAAATATTTGGAAGATGTGGAAACCCCTGCCGAATTACCTGTGGTGATTAGTGCCGCGCGCTCACAACAATTCCGTTGGAATAAAGGTGGTGCCGAAAATTTCCGAAAAATGATGTGGCGCGTGCTGACCGCCAAAAACATTTCTTTCAGAACAAAAATTCACGGGATCCTACATTTATTAAATAGCACCATGTTTTTGAATGTGTTTTTGGTTGCTGTTTTGAGCATCCCAATGCTTTACATTAAAAATGAATATGCACATTTAAGGTTCTACTTTTATTTTATGAGCTTCTTTGTGATGAGCACCGTCATCTTTTTTGTGTGCTACTGGCTGATGTTCAAACAGATTTACGGCAACGGATTTAAAAACTTCTTTAGTTATGTTGTTTTATTTTTTACGTTTTTCTCTATTGCCATGGGTTTCTCATTGCATAATTCGATAGCCGTTATTGAAGGCCATTTAGGCAAGCGCAGTGAATTTGTAAGAACTCCTAAATTCAATATCAGCACCTTAAAAGACTCTTGGAAAGGCAATAAATACTTGCGTAAAAAAATCTCTATCAACGTTATTTTTGAAGGCCTTTTAATGCTGTATTTTGGTTTTGGCCTATATAGTGCTTTTATTGTTGGAGATCAAGGTGGCGATTTTGGATTGTTTCCTTTTCATCTGATGCTATTTACTGGTTTTGGCTTTGTTTTCTTTAAATCATTGACTTCAAAAGCATAATTGGCCTTTGATTTTCAAAGATCCTAATCGTCATTACTGCTAAAAACAACTTATCTTGCAATAAGACTATTTAATGTTTTTAGATAAGCCGTTTTGAAGGATCAAAGGATAAGCACAATGTTTTTAAAATCACGTCAAATTCCAATCGCTTTTGCGCTCATAAGCATCCTATTTTATATATCATTTGCATATGATTTACTTCGCACAGATTATATAAAACTCATTTCGCTTTACGCCGCACTGTTCTTTCTTTTTTACAAGCTGATACAATCCAATACACCAGATTTAAAGTTTTTAACAGGTATTGCGATACTTTTTAGACTTGTTTTTTTTATTGCTACACCCAATTTGTCACAAGATTTTTATCGGTTTATTTGGGATGGACGTATGATTTTGGAAGGTTTTAATCCGTATCTACACACACCCGACTCATTTATTAGTAGCGGTCAATTCCCTATAGCACAAGCCCAAGAGCTTTATGAAGGTATGGGCTCACTTAGTGCTGGGCATTTTACAAATTACCCGCCCATTAAACAATTCATTTTTATGATAGCCGCGGTCTTTTCTGGAAAAAATATTTTAGGATCAGTAATTGTATTTCGGACGTTTATTATTGCTGCGGATATCGGAACCTTGTACATCGGTACAAAACTATTGGAACGCCTAAAAATGCCGTTACACCATATATTTTGGTACATCCTGAATCCGTTTATAATTATCGAATTGACCGGAAACCTGCATTTTGAAGGTATTATGATTTTTTTACTTCTGCTAAGTTTATATCTTTTACACTTAGATTATTGGAAAACCGCTGCAATTGCGTTTGCTTTATCGGTTTCGGTCAAATTAATTCCGTTGTTATTTCTACCTCTACTTTTTCAATATTTCAAGAAGAATAAAAATGAATTGCCATCCGAAGAAAAATCTGAAAACTTAAACTTGTCAACGCTAAACCTCAAAAAACTAATTGGATTTTATGCTATTATCGGATGGACCACTTTACTGTTATTTATGCCTTTTTATTCTTCAGAATTTATAAATAATTATTCAAAAACAGTCGGCCTTTGGTTTAGTACTTTTGAATTTAATGCCAGTTTATATTATATAGCTCGACAAATTGGATATGTATTAACTAGCTATAACCAGATTGGACTTATCGGAAAATTTATTCCTATTTTGACCATCTTGATTGTGATTTCACTGACATTCTTCAGAAAAAATACGACAACAATCCAACTTATTACCAACATGCTTTTGGCAATAACCTTATATTATTTTATTTCTACAACGGTCCATCCTTGGTATTTGGCAACACTTCTAATCTTATCCGTATTTACCAAATATAAATTTCCTTTGGTTTGGTCGTTTGTTATTATTTTGAGTTATCTGGCATACTCTACGACTCAAAACATAGAAAACTTTTGGGTCATAGGCTTAGAATATTTGATAGTTTATTCGGTGTTCATTTGGGAAGTTGCTATAAAAAAAGACCACCAAAAGGCAGTCTCTTAAATCCTATAAAATCAAATATTACAACGCTTTCAAATGCGTTATGGTATAAATTTCGTGCTCTTGATCAAATCCGTCTTCATCTTTGGTGACTTCGACTTTAAGTGTATAGGTTATTTCAAATTTTTTATTAATAAACACCTCCGAATCGAGATCAAACGCCTTCATTACAGCGTCATTGACTTTTTTAAAAGTCATCATAAACTCTGAATTATCCTCCTTACGACGCACAACAAAATTATAGCCATAGCCTTCGTTGCCATCATAAACAGCAACTATTTTTAAATCCTGTGTGGCTGAACAAAGGCTTGAAATAGTCTCGGGAAAAGACCTAGCAGACGTTAAAATAAAGCAGAGCACAGGCAATGCAATAGAAAGTTTTGTTTTCATGTTATTTTCAATTTTGATATGGAACATTCACTTTCGGAAGTTTGCCACAACAAGTCCGATTGCTTTTAGCATCCTCATTCGTGATGAAGTTTGCACGTGGATGTCAATTTCTATTGAAAACGATAAAAAAAACCATTATTAATTAAGCATTAAATACGTCAGATGCCTTTGAAAAGCACTTAAACTCTACAGTATAATCATTAGGGTCCTTTACAAAGAAGGACTCGTGCTCACCTGTTTTATTTTCCAAAAATTTTACCTGCGAAACAATAGGAACATTTTTTGAAATTAATCGTTGTCTAACGTTCTCCCATTCTGCCTTATCTAAAATCACTCCAAAATGGAACGATGGCAAGATATCACCATTAAAACTATAGCTTTTGGAATCAAATTTAAACGGTCCACATTCTGTAAATGTAATTTGATGATCAAACAAATTAATATCTGCCCATTTTACTGCGGAGCGTCCTATTTGGGCACCAAGAATGCCTTCGTAAAATAATCGTGTTTTATTGATGCTTACGCATGGTAAGGCCAAATGAAATTGTACAGTCATAATGGGTTGTTTTTTTTATCTGATTATTAAATTCTATTTGATCAGATGCAATTAAATATGTAAATATATTGTGTGCGTTCTATTTAACACATCACTTGTAAGTTAAAGTTACATTATTTTTTTTGATAGTGCATTATATTTTCTACAACTTTAGGCTCCGAGATTGAAAAGTTATTAAAACAAAAAAATCGCC
>NZ_DATJCY010000107.1:0-7374 GCF_035577925.1 Gelidibacter sp.
GTAGATACAGATTATATGGATTATTTAGACACGGATTTATATGTTGTATCCAAATATCAGGCATTATTTTCTAAAACTCCGTTCGTGAGTTGCCCATTGTTATAAAATCAAACTTTTCATGAAATTCTGGATTGTTTAAAATCCTTTTTAAGTCGTTTTTAGATGTTCTATTTCGTATCAGTATTTCAAAATCATATTTTTCACCAGATTTTTCGGTGATGGTTATATAATTTTTGTTTCCAAATACGGAGTGCGTGGTCCAGCCTCCATAATCCATATATTTCAGGAAGATGTTTTCAAGTTCATTTAGAGCAATAGTTTCAGTTATGCCGTTTGCGTTAAATGCAATGTTTTCAGCTGATATTTTAATAGTCCCTATTTTTTTAGGTTTGATAAAAGACTGAGCAAACAAGAAGTAAATACCTGAAATAAAAATTGCTACAGCCAAGTATTTAAAATAGATATTCTGACTTTCGTTGTCATAGAAGTAAATATAGAAGATGGCAATCAAGTATAGGATTACAAATATAATCCTAAGAGTTTTGGAGAACTCTCTTGTTTTTACAATTTCGGTGTTAAATTCTGTAGACATTTTATTGTATATAGTTGACAATGGTATTCTTTATTAAAATTTCATTCAGTTTTTGAGTATCAGATTCTGTTATATCATTCAGGTCAAATATTACTGTGCTATCATTAATCTTCGTTATTTTTAATTTCTTGTCGTTTAGTTCAATCGCTTTAATCTCCTCAAAAATCAATGATTTCCCCATAAAAGAATTAATTTTTATCAAAGCGCCTTTTTTATTCCATTGGACATAATTTTCATACCAAAACATTTTACTGAAATAAATGGCTTGAAGAAATATACCACAATATTCATTCATTTATGCAATTTAGGGTTTTTTAAATTGAATTAACTCAAAAGTTCCTCCTACAATAAAAATGATAGAAAGTATTAAAATTACGATCCAAAAACTATTTTTCATGTTATCAAAGTGTATTCTTTTCATGTTTGATCTGTTTTTGATGGTTTTGAGTATTATTGATAATGTTGTTGTGTGTTTATTATCAGTGTTTTATAATAACAGTATTATGTTTAATGCTGTACGTACCGAATCAAATATAGCAGATTCAAATAGAGTATCCTAGGTATATTTTAGTGCTTTGTTGACGATTTTGAAACATACTCTTTAGTAATTCTGAATTTTTTGACACGGATTTCACTTATGTTAACAAACACTTTTAATTTCGAAGAATTACGCAGAATTCATATGAAATGAAACAATTCAATGATAAATATTTAGCGGTTCTGTGAGAATTGTTTCACAGAGATTCACAGAGTTTTTTTCTCATCGGTCATTCGTCTATATTCTATCCTCTAAATTCTTTACTCTATGCTCTTCTACCCACTAAATCCTACCCACTAAACTCCACTACTTCAACCCACTCAAATCCGTTCCAGTTTTTACTTCATAAGGCGCTTTGTTGTATTCAAAAATGCGTGCGTCCAATTTGCCTTTTAAGATGATGTTAGTTCCATTTACTTCAAGCCAACTGCCTTCTCTGAGTCCAATAACGGGCTGAGAATTAAAAGCATGAAATTCCTGAATCCGTGTTTCGCGTGTTTCGCCCATGTGGGTACTATTGGTGTCTGGATCCAAATAATGCGGATTGATATTAAAAGGTACCATTCCCAAAGTCTTGAAACTCGGCGGATATACAATAGGCATATCATTGGTCGTGTTGATGGTGAGACCGCAAATATTACTGCCTGCACTGGTTCCCAAATAAGGAATTCCGCTGTTAATGACGTTTTGCAAGCTGTTTATTAAATCATTTTTGTAAAGCTGATTGACTAATACAAAGGTATTGCCACCGCCAACAAAAATGCCTTTAGCGTTGTGTAAAGCTTCTTTCGGATTGTCAAATTCATGAATGCCTTTAGCTGTTTTTCCTATTTTCAAAAATGCTTCTTGTACTTTTTGAGTGTAATCATCATGACTGATACCGCCAGGTCTGGCATACGGAATAAATAAAATAGTGTCTGCAGTGTTAAAAAATAACTTCAATTCGTCTAATAAATATTCTAAATAGCCACTACCATGCAAGGTTGATGTACTGGCAATTATCATTTGTTTCATAGATTGTTTTTTATATTGTAAAGTGAGTTTTGATGTGCAATTCTTATTTTTTAAGAAACCCCTGTAAATTTGTGTGTTTGGGTGATGTACTCAAATATTTTGTTGTAAATTTAAGTAATCTGCCAATTTAACAAAAGTTTAATCAGGCTTTAGAGTTTAATTAAGAGAGTTCATCCTTTCTTTAGCAACCTAATTAAATATAAATTTTATGAAAACAACTTTACTTTATTTATTTCTTCTTTCTCCTTTATTTTTTGTGACGGCACAAAATATAACCCGTGTTGAAATTTCTGGAAAAATTGTTGTGGACAGTGAGGATCTTGAAGGAATAACCGTTTATAATAAATCGGCTAAAAATGGTGTGCTCACGGATGAAAACGGATTGTTTAAGATCAAAGTGGCGTTAAATGATGTGATTGAATTTAGAGCTTTACAATTTCAGGATTTTACGGTCACCATAAATGAAAACATCCTTAAAACGAAGAGTCTAACTGTATTTTTGGTTGAGAAAATTAATAAACTGGATGAAATCATTATTTTGCCATATGACCTTACTGGGAATTTGCTTGCGGATATTGAAAGTGTCAAAACGTTCAATCCAGATTTAGATGCCATTTATTTTGGATTGGCAAATATGAACGAATATGAATTTCCTGATGATTACAAATCGAAAGTAGTTAATGTGGCGATGCCTGGCACAGGAAATAATGTGCCTTACGGATTGAATGTTATCGGAATTGTCGATTTGTTTTTAAGACCAATTTTTAATTCCAATAAAAATAAAGGAATAGAAGTGATGGGTGATAATGATGCCTATGACCAATTTACAGACCATTATAGCACCAAGTTTTTAGTCGAAAACTTTAATATTCCAGAAGATAAAGTTGATGATTTCATAAATTTTGTTGAAGAGGAAGGTATTGATTATTCACTTTTAAAATCAGGCAAAGAGTTTCATTTTTTAGAATTTATCAGCGTTAAAAGTAAAGAATTCTTAAAAAAGAAAGGTGAGTAGCATAAGGTGTTCTATTCTTGCTATCATACTTTTTAGTGGTCCGTTTCTGTTGGCACAAACCGAGATTATTAAAGGTAAAATTATTGCTGATGACGACGTGGATGGCATTCATGTTTTGAATAATACCTCTAAAACATTTACAATTTCTGACAGTCATGGCTATTTTTCAATTGCTGCAAAGTTGAATGATACTTTAATGTTTTCGGGAGTTTCATACCAATTAAAAAAAGTGGTGATTAGTCAGCAGATGCTCAATTCTAAATCAGTAACCATTCATCTTACGGAAAAAATGAATGTTTTGGATGAAGTGATTGTAGGCAAAATGTTAACAGGTAATTTGAGTGTTGACATCGCCAATTCAGATGTGAAACGCGATCTCAATTTTTACGATTTGGGTATTCCTGGATATACAGGAAAACCAAAAACGCAAACGGAAAGGCGTTTGTATGAAGCTGGAGATTTCAAACCCATTCAGTTGTTGAATCTTTTGGGTGGTTCGCTTCCATTAAATCCAATTCTGAATGCCATTTCTGGACGGACCAAAGAGCTTAAAGAAAGAGTTCGTTTTGAAAATCAGGATAATTGCATCAATAGTATCAAATCAAAATTACAGGATATGTTATTTATTGACAATGCATTAGATGAAAAATATAAAGTTGAATTTTTCTATTTCTGTGCAGATGATCCACAATTTGATTCTACTTGTGCACTTAATGACGATATTAAAATGTTCGAGTTTTTGAAAGAAAAGTTAATCAGTTTTAAATTGAAACTTCAAACAACAACCGAAGAGTGAGAAGTAACCTGATTGTTTTAATATTTGTAGTATTTAGCGGCATGTTTGCCAATGCACAAGTTGTTGATGTTCATGGTGAAATTATTGCAACAAGTGATGTGGATGGCATCCATATTATCAATAAAACCTCTAGCCGATTTACTATATCAGATGCCGATGGCACCTTTACTATTCCCGCAAAACTGAATGATACCATTCTTTTTTCAGGGATTTCCTATCAGACAAAAGAAATCGTGGTTACAAATTTTATTATCGCTTCAAAACAAATGCCTGTGTATTTGGAGGAGTTGGTTAACGCTTTGGATGAAGTTGTTGTGGGAAAAATATTAACAGGCGATTTACTTTCCGATATTAAAAATGCCCAATTGACTCCAGAGCTCAATTTCTATAATTTAGGCATTCCGGGATATACTGGCAAACTAAAAAGCCAAACGGAACGACGCTTGTATGAGGCCAGTTCGGGAGGTGGACTTATTCCTATATTTCCTATAATTAATGCCATCTCTGGACGTACAAAACGATTGAAAGCACAAGTTAAATTTGAAAAACTTGATGATTGTGTTCAACGGATGAAATCAAAATTTTCAATTGATGTTTTTAATAATTATGATTTGGAAGAAGGACAAAAAGCTGAATTTTTCTACTATTGCCAAGATGATCCACAATTTGAAAATTTGTGTAAAAACACCAATGATATGGTGGTTTTTGAATTTTTGCAATCTAAATTAGTCACTTTTATGACAATTCTTGAAGCTCAAAAAAAGTAAGTGTAATGGGGTAGTTTGGCAGAAAATCATATCAAAAAATTCTGCAAATAAATTTTAACTTAAACAGGCAATTAATTTAACAGTCCACTTATTTATTCCATTCAAAACATCTCACTATATTTGCATTGTGATACTACAAACTACATTCTTATTTATAGGTGCCACAGAAGTCATGTTCATACTTTTTGTCGTGGTCATGTTGTTTGGTGCTGATAAAATACCCGAAATTGCAAGAGGTTTGGGTAAGGGCATGCGTACGCTTAAAGATGCTACCAATGATCTTAAATCGGAAATCACCAAAAGTGTCGATGACACTGGTATTAACACTTCAGAATATACAAAGGAAATTACTGAGCAAATACAAGAAATTAAGGACGAGGTCGAGGATTCTTTAGGATCAGTAAAACGAAAACTTTAATTGTTTAGGAGTATTTGCTGATTTTTAGAGCAAGTTTCAATAATAAAACCTATTAATACATAGGTTTTTTGCATTTATAAATAATCTGTAATTCATTTGTTTACATACAATTTTATCGGCGATATATTATTGGTAGATAATATAAACCAATGAGAAAATTGAAATAAAAATCCAAAGCGATAAGGCAAGCACGATGGGTTTAAATCCTGTTTGTTTTATATCGGAAAATGAAACAGTCGTTCCAACCAAAAACAAGGTCACTATTAATAGACGTTTTGAGATCAGTACAATATTACTGCTAATAACCGCTGGTAATATCTCATAACTATTAATGAGAATGGCCAAGATAAACAGAAAAATAAAATAAGGAATCTTGATTTTTTGACCTTTCGATTTGAATAAAAACATCGAAAAAACCGACAACGGAATAATCCATAAAGTTCTGGATAGTTTGACCGTTGTGGCTATTTTTAAAGCTTCGTCACCATAACTTAATGCTGCTCCAACTACTGAACTTGTGTCATGAATGGCAATGGCTGCCCATAAACCAAATTGATGTTGAGTTAAATTCAGAATAGAACCAATCGGAGGAAATATTAAAAGTGCCACAGAATTCAGTAAAAACACAACACCTAAAGCTAAACTGATTGTTTTGCCATCGGCGTTAATCACTGGCGAGACTGCGGCAATGGCACTGCCACCACAAATAGAAGTTCCTGAGGTGATGAGATGGCCTAGTTTTCGGTCCAGTTTTAGCCATTTGGTCAGAATGATGCCAAAGGCTACGGTCAATACAATGGAGTAAAACGTCAGGCTCAATCCATCTTTACTTGTTTGGAGCGTTTCTTTGATGAACATGCCAAAACCTAAACCTACAACGGCAACTTTAAGTAATATCTGAATGGCTTTTTGACTTTGTTTTAAGTACGGATTGCTAAAAATAAATGTGAATAAAAATCCTAATAACAAAGCGGTTGGACTATTGATAAAACCAAGAAGAGCTACCAGGATAAGGATAAAAAAAATAGGTTTGGCAATTTTAGATAGCATGATGTTGAATTTCACGATGCGAAATTAAAGCTTAATTATAACCTTTATGCAAATCTCTCGAAATATTCAATGGCTTTGGAGAAATAGTCTGTTTTAATATGAAACCAAACTCAAGACTTTATTTTAAAAAATCGAATAATGATTTTCTCTGCGGATCCGTGACTTTGCCTGAATAGGAACATTGATGACGTTGATAAAACTGATTGGCACAGATATTTTGTTTTCAATTATTCAATTCCGAATTTTATAGACACTTCGGCTTCCACTATTATAGGTTTAAATTCAATATCTATAGGTTGATAGTCTTGTTTCATTCTTTTTCCGGAAAAGCCTATAACGACTATTTCGTCTAACTCTCCATTATAATTATAACTTTGAAAATACGTGTCGGTTATAAATAAAGCTTTGGTTATTTTTTGATTTAACGGTGCTATCAAATATTCGGCTTGCATTTTAGCTTTCGCAACGGCTTTGGATTTAAGTTTTAACTTTAGTTCTTCGATCTTTGAATATTCGGTTTTGTCCAACGACACGTTTGAAATTCCTATATCTTCAAGTCCTACTATAACCTTACCTGCTGTTTGGGCATCAAATACTTTTAACTTATAGGCTTTACTTTTCATAATGTCTTTTTGCTTTAGAAAGTATTTTTTGAAATTACTGGATAAGTCAGATAGTATGAGTTGCTTTTGTACGTCAATACCCAAAATTTTTAGCTTTTCAGCCATGTTATTTTCTAATTCTTCTACTGAAATCTTATTTTTTTCATCTTTCTCTCTAATTAGGATGTCGAGGTAAATGATGTCTGGCTTTATAAGGGTGTCCACCTTTGCTGTTGTTTCCAAATAATGTTGGTCAATAAAGTTTTTACTTTGTCCAAAAGTTAGGTTTCCGATAAAAATAAGCCCGATAAGTAAATTTATTTGTTTCATTATATGGTTCTGTTTTTTGTGCTACTTTTTTCTGCTCAATGTCAATCCATCACGAATAGGAAGTATAATGGTTTCAATCCGATCATCTTCTTTCAGGAGTTTATTATAAATAATCAACGCTTCTGTTGATTTATCATCTTTTTTTAGCGTTTCAATTACTTTTCCGCTCCAAAGTACATTATCGGATAAAATGATGCCTCCAGGATTGAGTTTGTCAATAACCAATTCAAAATAATGACTGTAATTTTCTTT
>NZ_DATJCY010000108.1:0-3425 GCF_035577925.1 Gelidibacter sp.
GCGGTAAATTCAATTTTAGTTTTTTATTGTTAAAACTCCCAGGCCTCTTGCCCATGCGCCAGCTCCTCCCTTCGCTAAAATAGTATTCAGGACTATTTTTTGACGCACGGTCGCCTCTTTATCTGAAGAGTGGAGCTAGATTGTGAGTTTTTAGTCTAGGTTGTAATTTTATTAGTAAGCTGTGCTTTTGTTTAAGTTGGATAGAGGGTTTGTTTTTAAGTGAAATTCTAACGGAATGTTTTAATCCATCCTGTATGCAATATTATGCATTAAATGTTAGCTTTATATAATTATAAGATCGTGATATGTTTTACTCGTAAATAGTTGATGTTAAGAGAGTTTGTATCGGTAATGAGCAATTCAAAAAATAATTAACTTGTTGTTTGTCATGCTTTAGGGCTCGAATGGCATGAGAAAAGAAGAAGAGCAGGGTATTATAATTTTGTCTGATCTGAATTAATTTAAATCAATTGATTTTCGGTAGCGATTTTAACTAGCTCAATCATATTTTTTGCTTTAAATTTTTGCAATAAATTTCTACGATGTGTTTCTACCGTTATCACCGAAATAAATAATTGTTCGGCTATTTGAGCAGACGTATTGCCTTTGGCAATTGCTTGAAGAATCTGTTTTTCTCTTTTGGTTAATCTGGGAAGTTCAAAAGCAGTAGTTGAGGTTCGTAATATAATTTCCTGTACTTCTTTGCTTAAAGCCAAATCGCCATTCAATGCTTTTTCTATACCCTTGATTATCTCTTGCGAATCGGCATTTTTTAAAATGTAGCCGTTTCCTCCATTTTCCAAAAAACGAAAAATAATGCTTCGCTCAGCTTGATTGCTTAGTGCAATTACGATAGATTTGGGCACTTTTTGTTTAATGATTTTACAAAAGTCTAATCCGTTTCCATCGCTCAAAATAATATCCAGCAAAACGACATCTATTTTGTTTTCCTGAATAAAATCTATGACAGCAGCTCCTTTGGTAAAAGAAAAAACGTGAAATTTAGTGTCTTTTTCTAATAGTGATTTCAATCCTTCTAAAATCATTGGATGGTCATCAACTATGGCAAGTTTTATCTTATTTTTATCATACATAGCATTCCACATTTATGGTAGTTCCTTCTCCTTTATTCGAAGCAATTTCAACCGTTCCGTTAATCAATTGAACTCTATTTTGTATATTTTTTAAACCTAATCCATATACGATTTCAGATTTATCAAAGCCTATTCCGTCATCTTCAATGGTTAAATTAAGAACATTGTTATTTTGGCTGATTTGTACAATGACATTAGTTGCCTGAGCATATTTTGTAACGTTGCTAATGCTTTCCTGTGCGATACGATATAACGCTATTTGCGTTTTAAACGGAATATTTTCTGACAAATTAAAAGCTTCGAACTGAATGGTAAAATATTTCTGTGTCATGGTTTCACACAATTCTTTAAGGGCAATTTCTAACCCAATATTCTTTAGTGTTTCAGGCATCAGATTTCTTGATATACGGCGCATTTCGTCAATAGTTTGATCTAATTTGTCAATTACGTTTTCTTTATGAAACGAATTATTAGCCGAAATCGTCATTCGTATATTTGCCAACATACCACCCATGCTATCGTGTAAATCCTGTGCAATTCGTTGGCGTTCCTGCTCTTCACCTTGTAATATGGCTTGTGTTGCTTCGTATTTACGTTGATTTTCTATATGAAGTAAATCCTGCTCATGACTCAGACTGATTTGTTTGTTTAACTTTTGTTGTTTCTTGTAATTGATAAAAATTAAAAAAGCAATAATCAAGCTTAATATAAGAGCAATAACCAAAATAGTCATTCGTAGATTTTTGTTTTTACTCAATAATTCATTGGCTTTTTTCTCTTTTTCTAAATCGTTTATTTTTTGTTGTTTATCAGCTGTTTGATGCAAAATTTCCAGTTCGTTCATTTTTTCTAACAACTTCTTTTGTTGTAAGCTATCACCTAACAAACTTGCTTTTTTCATCCATTGATAGGCTTCTTTATGTTCGCCCAAAACATCGTTAACCGCTGCTAATTGGGTATAAGTTATTCTGCGATTTACAGCTTCTTTAGCCAATACTTTTTCAGCTAAAATATGCTCTAACTGTGCTTTTGCTTTGCGATAATCTTTTTGCATCAAGTACACATTGTACATTCTAAAATACAACAGCTGCAATAATTTGGTTTGATTGCTCTCTTTGGCTAATTTGACACCTTTACTTAGGCTGGCTAATGCGTTATCAAAATCCTGAATAGTGGTATAATACATCGCTTCCTGATAATAATAATTCGGATAATGTTGCGATTCAGGAAAAGGCTTCAGAAGCTCTTTTGCCTGATCCAAATATATCTTAGCTGTTTTACTATCGGGTTTGTAGCAATAATTACTTACCAAATTTAAGTAAGTAACCACATGCACACTATTTTTGTTTTTTATTTTTTCAAGTTGTTCTAAGGCTTTTTTGTGATATTCTTCAGCTGTGTCAAATTGCCCAACCGACATAAATGTTAATCCTAGTTGTGTATAACTATAGGCTAACAGTTCTATGTTATTACTTTTTTCACTCAACGGAATACAATATTCTGTCAGCGTTTTAACCATATAATCATATCCTTTGTCTTCTACTTGTATATAAGCATAATTATACCATGATTTAATTAAAAAAGCGCTGTTGTCGGAATCGTTTTCAAGAGCTTTTATCGCTTGCTCGTAATATGTTTTTGCTTGTGATTTACTACCTTGGTTAGCATAGAAAACCCCTTGATAGTATTCTAAAATTCCTTTAGCTAATGTGTTTTTTTGAGAAGATGATAGGACTTTATCAAGTGCTTGTTTACTTTTTAAACTATCTGTTTGGGACCAATATTCAGACAGTAAAAGCGTATTATACAAGCGAACACTATCACTTTTCGTATTTTCAATGGTACGATTAATTTGTTTTACATAAGCTACTTCGTCTAAAGGAACCAGTTGTTGGGCTTGTAACATATTGCCTAAAAACAGCGTAATTATTATGATCAGAGAGTTTCTATACATCACTAAATAATTAAACCGCAAATATCCAAATAAAAGAGCTGTCATTTTCTGTTCCCAAAAAAAATCATGGTAAACCATTAGAAATAATATCAAGGTTTTCGTTGATTGTTCATAGTTCGCTTTTTATAGAAATTTGCCTTTCATAATAAAATTGAAAAAAAATCATGAAAAAAGTAAACGCAAAAATTACACTTTTAGCACTTGCATCGGTATTGACATTGGGAACATTAACCACCAGTTGTAGTAAAGATGATGACAACGGACACGAACAACCAGCGCAAGGAACTATTGATGCAGCAGTAGGAACGTATAAAGGAAAATTAAGCTCATCTAATACATATAATCGTTATGAATGGTACGATGCTATTGTTATCGTT
>NZ_DATJCY010000109.1:0-1669 GCF_035577925.1 Gelidibacter sp.
GACCAATTTTTAAATGATCGAAATTGGATCAATCTGTTGGGAACTCCAATTTTACAACAACTTCCAGACGAAATGGAATTAGGAAAAGATGAAAATCATAAAAAATTCTCCTTTACGTTTCTGATGATTTTTGATGATGGAAATCGCATTGACTTGACTTTATTTCCTTATGAAAAATTCGATATTCATTTTGAAATAGATAGTTTAACCCTTGTTTTGTTGGATAAAGACCAATTGTTTAAGACTATTCCAGAGCCATCAGATGTTGATTATAACATCAAAAGACCAACTCAAAAGCAATTTATGGAAGTTTGCAATGAATTTTGGTGGACCGCAACGTATGTCGCAAAAGGTTTAAAACGAAAAGAAATGATCTATGCGAAAGAAATGATGGAAAATGTTGTAAGACCCATGTTTTGGCAACTCCTAGAATGGCATATTGGAAATGAACATGATTTTAAGGTTTCAGCAGGAAAATCAGGCAAGTTTGCTGACAAATTTTTGAGTGAAGCACTTTATAAGGCTGTTTTAAAAACGTATTCGGATGCTAATCTTGAAAATAATTGGGATGCTTTATTCCTTATGTTGAAAATCTTCAAAAACGAACAAAAGCTCTTAGCTGAAAAACTCAGCTTTGTATGGAATCAAGATGAAGCAGAAAACTCATCCAAATACATCATGAAACTCTACGAAATCTAGAAAAACAATCTCATTTATTTGCACAAAAAAAGCCTTCAAATTTCTTTAAAGGCTTAAATTCTGGGTGGAAGACCGGGCTCGAACCGGCGACCCTCGGTACCACAAACCGATGCTCTAACCAACTGAGCTACATCCACCATGTAGCAGCATTCTGCAATGCGACTGCAAATGTAATAGATTAAGTAGTTTTAACAAAACATTTGTCATAAAAATTTACACTAAATCGAATAAACTTTTTACGGCGGCGTAACGTTCTACCGTAAAGCCCTCAGCGTGTTCAGTTCCGATCAATCTGCCAAGATCCCTGGCCCTATAATCAATACTATCTGTAAAGTTTTTACTGCTGATTGGCGTTTGCGGTTCTTTGCTCTCAGGATCAAAGAACTGTGTCTTATAAGCATGAACAGCAGCCATTTTTTTATCAATAAATCCAGAAATATCAACCACAATATCTGGCTCAATATTTTTCCATTGAATAAAATGATACACATAATCTGGTCGCCACTGTTGTTGTAATTTTCCATCTAATGTGGTTTCAATTTTAACCAATCCACTTAAAAAACAAGCGTCACTTACCAGTTTACTGCCTTTGCCATGATCAATATGCCGATCGTCAATAGCATTGCACAACACCATTGTAGGCTGGTATTTTCTAATCATTTTGATAATTTCCAATTGATGGGATTTATCATTCATAAAAAAGCCATCTGCAAAACCTAAGTTTTCTCTAATTGTAACACCCAGAATTTCAGCGGCGTTATTGGATTCTTCTTTTCTGGTTTCGGCAGTGCCGCGTGTGCCAAGTTCTCCACGGGTAAGGTCAATAATACCCACTTTTTTTCCGTTATCGACTTCTTTTGCAATGGTGCCCCCACAACCCAATTCAACATCATCAGGGTGCGCTCCAAAAGCTAAAATATCTAATTTCATGTATTTAATTTTTAATCTAAGTCTAATGTTTCTACGATAT
>NZ_DATJCY010000110.1:0-3706 GCF_035577925.1 Gelidibacter sp.
AGGTTTGTACTTAGAAGTTGCAGCAGCGTCCAATAGCGCAACACCAAACAGCAGTGTCAACCTAAATATTGAAGCCATAAACCGCAGTTTACAGCACATTGAACTTGTAGACATTACACTTTCTGACGGCACAAAAATTGAAAAAAACTCCGATTTAAAATTCAATGAATCCCACCGTTTCAAATCGCAAATAAATATTCCTTCATCTGCAAGTTACTCCGCACCATATTGGTTAAACAACAAAGGTACGCTTGGCATGTACAAAGTAGATGACCAAAATTTAATTGGACTGCCCGAAGCACCAAAAACTATTACGGCAACTTTTAATGTGTTAATCAACGATGAAATAATTGCATATACCAAACCAATCATTTACAAAATGAACGATCCTGTTAAAGGTGAAGTTTATAAACCGTTTGAAATTGTTCCTGAAGCCACATCTAGCATTTCTGAATCGGTTATTATTTTTGCAGACGATCAGCAAAAGGATATTCAGGTTATTGTTAAGGCCAATCGCAATAATGTGGATGGTTTTGTACAATTGGAGTATCCTAGCGGTTGGACCATATATCCTGAAAAACAAAATTTTTCCATTCCTCATAAAGGTGCAGAACAGACACTAGCATTTACGGTTATTCCTCCAAAAAACCAGAATGAAGGTTTTATAGCTCCAAAAGTGCATATTGGCAATGCCATTTACACAAAAAAAACAGTCGAAATTAACTATGACCATATTCCGTTACAAACCATTTTACTGCCCAACGAAAGTAAAATTGTACGTTTAAACCTCAATAAAAAAGGTGAAAATATTGGCTATATTGAAGGTGCTGGCGATCTTGTCCCTGAAAGTTTAAGACAAATAGGCTATAATGTCGCCATCATTAAACCAGAAGATATCAATATGGAAACGCTAAAACGATTTGATGCCATTGTTATCGGGATCCGGGCTTATAATACGATAGATGCGCTTAAATTCAAACAAAAACAATTGTTTGAATATGTAGAACAAGGCGGTAATTTAATTGTTCAGTACAATACCAGCGGCGATATTATTGTTGACCAACTGGCACCCTATCCTTTACAATTGTCCCGAGATCGTGTGACCGATGAAAATGCTGAAGTCAAATTGTTAAACACCACCCACGAATTACTTAATTACCCAAATAAGATTACCCAAAAAGATTTTGATGGCTGGGTTCAAGAACGTGGACTTTATTTCCCAAATAAATGGTCTAAAGAGTTCATACCAATGCTATCCATGCATGATAAAGGCGAATCACCAAAAGAAGGTAGCTTATTAGTAGCCCAATATGGGAAAGGTTATTATATTTATACGGGACTAAGTTTTTTTAGGGAATTTCCTGAAGGTGTTGCTGGTGCTTTCCGCTTATTTGCCAACATGCTCTCTATTGGAAAAGAAACTCTAAAAACAGATTTAAGACTGAAAGATTAAGATATCCAATACCAGAATATTTTAAGTATTCCAACAAGAACACAAGATTTTAAGAAACAAATAGCTCCTTAACTAAAAACAGAAACTATGCAAAAAAGACCGCCTCAACAGCACTGGAAAAAATCATACACCTTTGTTTTATTAGCCAATGTCCTCTACATCATTTTGTTTTACGTGATCACGAAATCCTTCTAAGATGCATATATTAGATTGGGTTGTACTTATTGGCACACTTTTTTCAATTGTGGCTTACGGCACATGGAAAACCAGGGGCAGTAAAAATGTCGAGGATTATCTAAAAGGTGGCAATGAAGCCAAATGGTGGACCATTGGCCTAAGTGTCATGGCCACGCAAGCCAGCGCAATTACCTTTCTTTCTACGCCAGGGCAAGCATTTCATGACGGCATGGGATTTGTACAGTTTTACTTTGGATTACCGATAGCCATGATTATCATTTGCATGGTTTTTATTCCGTTGTATCATCGCCTTAAAGTTTATACGGCATACGAGTTTTTAGAAAATCGCTTTGACCTCAAAACGAGAAGTTTAACCGCCATTTTATTCTTGATCCAACGTGGATTGGCAGCCGGAATCACCATTTACGCACCAGCGATTATCCTGTCGGCGGTATTGGGTTGGGATTTAAACTTGCTCATTATCATTCTTGGTAGCTTAGTTATTATATATACCGTTTCGGGGGGGACAAAAGCAGTAAACATCACTCAAAAACAGCAAATGGCCGTTATTTTCACGGGCATGTTTATTGCGTTTTTTTTAATTGTCAGTTATCTTCCTGACAATATCACTTTTACCAAAGCCTTAGAAATTGCCGGTGCCAGTGGAAAAATGGATATTCTTGATTTTTCATTCGATTTCAATAATCGCTATACCTTTTGGAGTGGCATTATTGGAGGGACATTTTTGGCTCTTTCCTATTTTGGCACCGATCAAAGTCAGGTGCAACGCTATCTCTCCGGAAAATCAATAAAAGAGATGCAAATGGGTTTGATTTTCAACGGACTTTTAAAAGTTCCTATGCAGTTTTTCATTTTATTGGTTGGCGTGATGGTTTTTGTGTTTTATCAATTCAACAACTCACCTATCAATTTTAATCCTGCAGCTAAGGAAACAGTAATGAATTCTTCATATGCCGAAGAATATTCACAACTTCAAAACGAACAAAATCAAATATTTCTAAAAAAACAGGAATTGATAACGGCTTATGCAGTTAACAAAACAGATGCCTTAGCGCATCAAATCGCTCTGTTTAATGATGGCGATAGAGCCAATAGAAATGCCGCAAAACAACTGATTGCGAAAGCAAATGAAGAACAGGCACTCTCTGTTGAAACCAATGATAAAGATTATGTGTTCATTCACTTTATTTTAAACAATCTGCCCCGCGGTTTAATTGGTTTATTGCTCGCTGTTATTTTAAGTGCTGCGATGTCCAGTACGGCGAGCGAATTAAATGCGTTGGCATCTACCACAACCATGGATTTTTATAAACGCAATTTTGTAATTGATAGAGACGAACACCATTATTTGAAAGCCTCAAAATGGTTCACTTTAGGTTGGGGTGCCTTGGCCATTCTTTTTGCAACTTTTGCATATTTGGCAGAAAATTTAATTCAATTGGTCAATATTATCGGTTCCATTTTTTATGGAAATATTTTAGGGATTTTTATGTTGGCGTTTTTTTTCAAACATGTCAAAGGTCATGCTGTTTTTATTTCAGCACTCATAACACAAGCAATTATCTTGGGATTATATTTTTTGGATGAAAGGGAATTTATTAATCTTCCATATTTATGGCTGAATTTTGTGGGATGCTTTTTGGCTATTATTATAGCCATGCTTATTGATTTTAAGAAACTCTCTAGAAACAACCGATGGGTGCTGCTCATGCTAATCAGTATTTTGACTTATTTTAGCTATTTAATTTATAAAAATTCCCTCTAAATGAAAACCATAAAATGGGGCATTATCGGCCTTGGTAAAATAGCCAATAAATTTGCCCAGGATATTCAAGTCGTAGATAATTGTCAACTTTATGCCGTCGCCTCAAGACATCAAGAAAAGGCGAATTCATTTGCCAAACTTCACAATGCGACAAAAGCTTATGGCAACTACGAAGATTTGATAACAGATCCCAATATTGATGCCGTGTATATTGCAACGCCACATAGTTTTCATAAAGAGTATAGCATTTTATGCCTTAATCATAAAAAAGCCGTGTTGTGCGAAAAGCC
>NZ_DATJCY010000111.1:0-6034 GCF_035577925.1 Gelidibacter sp.
GCATTCCGCAATTGAATTTTGATAAAGGTTCGGGAAAAATCATAGAAATGGATCGTATGCGGCAAATGATTGCCGATCATATGGTCTATTCCAAACATACGTCGCCACATGTTACCACTTATGTAGAAGCCGATTTGACCAGTATGGTGAATTGGCGAAATGCCAACAAAGACGCTTTTCAGGAAAAATATGGCGAACGCTTAACTTTTACGCCGCTGTTTGTGGAAGCTGTCGCCAAAGCCATTAAGGATTTTCCCAATATCAATGCTTCGGTAGATGGCAAAAATATCATCGTCAAAGACGCGATAAATATTGGGATGGCAACCGCTTTGCCCAATGGAAATTTGATTGTGCCTGTTGTAAAAAACGCAGATGGTAAAGACTTGAAAACATTAGCCAAAGATGTCAATGAGTTGAGCAATAGAGCCAGAGAAAATAAATTGACTGCTGATAATATTAAAGGCAGCACGTTTACCATATCCAATGTCGGGACTTTTGGAAGTTTGATGGGAACGCCAATCATCAACCAACCTGAAGTAGCCATTTTAGCATTGGGAATCATCAAAAAACGAGCAGAAGTCATTGAAACCAAAAAAGGTGATGAAATTGCCATCAGAAGTATGATGTATCTGTCTTTATCGTTTGACCATCGGGTTGTTGATGGGTTTTTAGGAGGAAGTTTTGTGCGTCGTGTGGCGGATTATTTTGAGCAATTTGATAGTAACAGAGAAATATAATATTGAAATTAAGAAAAGAATTCGTGTTAAAAAAGATAAATAAAGATATTTTAAGAAAAGCATTTACAACACTTTGTACAGCCAAAGCTATGGCCGAACTGTACGAGGCCAATTTCAAGCAGGTTTCTAAATATGTGCACGCCACATCAAGAGGCCATGAAGCCGTTCAGATTGCTTTGGGCATGCAGTTACTGCCACAAGATTACGCATTTCCTTATTATCGAGATGATGCGATGTTATTGTCTTTTGGATTGACACCTTATGATTTGATGCTGCAATTATTGGCTAAAAAAGATGATCCATTTTCTGGCGGACGTACGTATTATGCCCATCCAAGCTTAAGAGATGCGGACAAACCGAAAATCCCGCACCAGTCTTCCGCAACCGGAATGCAAGCTATTCCGGCAACGGGCGTTGCGATGGGATTTAAGTATCATGAAAATGTTGGTCCAATTGAAGATACAGCCACTTTAAGTGATACAATCAAAAAACTGGAAGGAAACTTCGATTATGATTCTTCTGTTCATTCAGAAGATTCCCGCATTCGTGGGAATGCACCCATTGTGGTCTGCTCGTTGGGCGACGCTTCCGTAACCGAGGGTGAAGTTGCAGAAGCTTTTCAGATGGCGGTTTTAAAGAGGTTGCCTATCTTATATTTGGTGCAAGACAATGATTGGGATATTTCGGCAAATGCCGCTGAAATTCGAGCACAAAATGCTTTTGAATATGCCAAAGGGTTTAAAGGTTTGGAAGCTGTCAGCATCGATGGTGCCAATTTTATTGAAAGTTACGAAGCTGTTGAAAAGGTAATTATGACCATTCGTAAAGAACGTCGACCTTTTTTAATACACGCTAAAGTCCCTTTGTTAAATCATCATACGTCTGGCGTGCGCATGGAATGGTATCGCGATGATTTGGAGGAAGCCCGATCACGTGATCCGTACCCTGTGTTGAAAAAGCAACTATTGGAAAATGGATTTGATGAAAAGGAACTCCTTGAAATTGAAGCTCAAATTGAAATTGAAGTTGAGCAGTCTTTTAGAAAAGCCCAACAGGCCGAAGATCCAAAGCCGGCAGACCTATTTACGAACGATTTCGTTCCAACACCAATTACTGAAGAAAAAGGCGAGCGTTCGCCAGAAGGAGCGGAGAAAGTCGTGATGGTAGATTGTGCGCTATTTGCCGTGGAGGAATTAATGAGAAAGCATAAAGAATGCTTGCTTTACGGACAAGATGTCGGCGCACGACTGGGCGGCGTATTTCGTGAAGCTGCGACCTTGGCTCAAAAGTTTGGTGACGATCGTGTGTTTAACACTCCCATTCAGGAAGCGTTTATTGTGGGCTCAACGGTGGGAATGAGTGCTGTTGGCTTAAAACCTATTGTAGAGGTTCAATTTGCCGACTATATTTGGCCCGGACTCAATCAGTTGTTTACCGAAGTGAGTAGAAGTTGTTATTTATCAGACGGGAAATGGCCAGTGAGTATGATCCTGCGCGTACCGATTGGTGCTTATGGCAGTGGCGGTCCGTATCATTCGTCATCTGTAGAAAGTATTTTGACCAATATCAGAGGGATAAAAATTGCCTATCCAAGTAATGGTGCCGATTTAAAAGGTTTGATGAAAGCCGCCTATTACGATCCAAATCCGGTGGTGATTTTGGAACATAAAGGTTTGTATTGGAGTAAAGTTCCGGGCACAAAAGGTGCTACCTCGGTTGAACCGTCTGAAGATTATGTATTGCCTTTTGGAAAAGCTTGGGTTTTACAAGAAATATGGAAACAAGAAAATGTCGAGACTTTAACGATTGTGACTTACGGAATGGGGGTGCATTGGGCGATGAATGCTTCCGAAGAATTGGGCATTAAAGATCGAATAGAAATCATCGATTTGCGAACTCTCTTCCCTTTGGATGAGGAAACAATCATGAAATCCGTCAAAAAAACAGGAAAATGTCTTGTAGTGACCGAGGAACCTTCCGATAATTCGTTTGCAAGAGCACTGGCCGGGAAAATTCAAGAGGAATGCTTTAAGTTTTTGGATGCACCGGTAATGACTATTGGCAGCGAAAATATGCCAGCTATTCCTTTGAATTCTATTTTAGAAGAAACGATGATACCTTCGACCGAGAAGGTAAAGCAGAAAATTATTCAGGTGCTTAATTATTGATCTTCACTATAGATCGGTTTTTTGTTGGTTTATGTGGTTTTAATTGAAGAAATACACTGATAATAAGAAAAACAAAAACAGCCCTACTTTTCCTAAGGAAGCGTAGGGCTGTTTTTTATTGAAAGATTTTATTCTGTTTAGACTTCTGGATTAAAACTGACTTTTCTGAGCTTTAGGCAATTCTTTTCTTGGAACTTTCTGATCGCTTACTGCGGCCTGATAGATTAAGCCGGCAATTACTGTAGCTGCCTGTTTTAAATCGTCTGCTACCAAATGGTCGTAGCTGTCCATATTGCTGTGATGGGTTCGGGAATTGTATTCCACTTGGTCTTGAATAAACTGAAAACCTGGAAGTCCAACGGCATCAAACGATAAATGGTCTGTTCCTCCCGTGTTGCTGAGCGTAATCGTAGTAGCATCCAAATCTTTAAAAGGAGTAAGCCACGTTTTCATCAAATTACTGGCGGCTTGGTTTTCTTGTAAATGAATTCCACGGATACGTCCTGTACCATTATCGAGGTTGAAATAGACACTGAATTTTTCATGTGCCGGCTTTAACTTCATGTCCTCTCTATTGGCAAAAGTTTTTGCAACATAGCCTCTAGACCCATGTATTCCCTGTTCTTCTCCTCCCCATAGCGCAATGCGCACGGTTCGTTTTGGTTTGATGTTCAATTTCTTCAAAATACGGATGGCTTCCATCATTACAGCTGTACCAGAAGCATTGTCTGTTGCTCCCACAGAACCTTGCCACGAATCTAGATGACCACCGATCATTACCAGTTCGTCTTTTAATTTAGGATCTGTGCCCGTTATTTCACCAATAACATTATATCCTTTTTCTTCATCATTATAAAATTGGGTTTCCACTTCTAAATCCAATTCTACGGGTTTATTTGCCCTTACCAATCTCACGATCATATTATAATCCTCCAGAGCCATGGCGATGTCAAGAAAGTTTTCAGGTGCTTCCATTGCATAGGCACCTCCTCCTTGAACAAAGACTGTTCCGTCGTGATTTCTAGGTGATGAGCTAATTATGGCGATTGCTCCTTCCTCTCTAGCAAGATTTCCAAGAACTTCTGCTTTTTTTCTGGATTCTCTCCAGGCTTCCATGCGTTTTCTTCTCTGTTCAGCCATTTCGGCAGGGTTAACAGCTTCCTTCTTTTCCAATTGGATAGCTGCCATAGAGTCTAATTCCGCTCTGGTATATCGTACAACATCTGCTTTATTGCCCAGTTCGTACTCGATTAATTGGTCCATGGCCAGAATCTTACCCGCAAGTTTTCCTCGGTACTTATTAACTAAGGCCGTACTATCTGCACTAGGATCGATAAGGATGATACTTGCAGTTTTTAAGCCACTGGTGCCTCGTGTCCAAGCTTTTGGGAATGCAATCACAGGTTTGTACCATGGTGATTTCATTGCGATATAGAATTTTTTCAATTCCCATCCTTTTCCAAAATTCCCCCATTCGTCTTTTTTTACATTCTCAAGGCCCCAATCCTTTAGTTGATTGATGGAATAGTCCATCGCCCTATAATATCCGGGACTGTTCATCAAGCGTGGGCCGCTTATTTCTGTGAGGTGGAACGCGATATCCATCACTTGGGAGTTTTCTATTCCTTCTTTTTTGATTTGCTGGATTATGGATGCTTCCTGTGAGAAAGAAACCGTTGGAATAAGTAATAACCATAAAGCCAAAGTTAGTTTGCGCATAGTTTTAAGTTTTAAGATTGTACAATGAAGATTGAAAAGATTTTAAAGATATCATTTTCAGTTTCAAATGTCAAAAAAAGCTATGAAAACATTTTTTTTGTTTTGTGAAGTGTGATCTAGTATAACGATATCATTTAAAACTATCGCTATTCCCTTTGATTAAAGTGAGGTTTAGACGGGGTTTGTTTTTAGCACATCTGTCAAACTCCCCTTTCTTTACCTTCGTTACACTGCGGTAAATTCATTCCCCTCTTTAGCTAAAGAGGGGAGCTAAATTGTGAGTTTTCATTAGAGTTTGTGATTTTATAACTAGCCTTGTTTTGGTGAGCTTAAATTTGTAGATTTTCATGTTATTTAATTACATGACATAAAACTATTTGTCAAACTCCCCTTTCTTTACCTTCGTTCCACTGGGGTAAATTCAATTTTAGTTTTTTATTGTTAAAACTCCCAGGCCTCTTGCCCATGCGCCAGCTCGTCCCTTCGCTAAAATAGTCTTCAGGACTATTTATTGACGCACGGTCGCCTCTTTATCTGAAGAGTGGAGCTAGATTGTGAGTTTTTAGTCTAGGTTGTAATTTTATTAGTAAGCTGTGCTTTTGTTTAGGTTGGACGGAGGATTTGTTTTTAAGTGAAGTTCTAACGGAATGTTTTAATCCATCCTGTATGCAATATTATGCAATAAAAGTTAGCTTTATATAATTATAAGATCGTGATATGTTTTACTCGTAAATAGTTGATGTTAAGAGAGTTTGTAGCGGTAATGAGCAATTCAAAAAATAATTGACTGGTTGTGCCTCATACTTTAGGGCTCGAATGGCATGAAAAAAGAAGAAGAAAAGCAGGGTATTATAATTTTGACTGATCTGAATTAATTTAAATCAATTGATTTTCGGTAGCGATTTTAACTAGCTCAATCATATTTTTAGCTTTAAACTTTTGCAATAAATTTCGACGATGGGTTTCTACCGTTATCACAGAAATAAATAATTGTTCGGCTATTTCAGCAGAAGTATTACCTTTGGCAATTGCCTGAAGAATTTGCTTTTCTCTTTTGGTTAATCTAGGAAGCTCAAAATCTGTAACTGAAGTCCGTAGCATAATTTCCTGCACTTCTTTACTTAAAGCCAAATCACCAATCAATGCCTTTTCTATGCCTTCAATTATTTCTTGGGAATCGGCATTTTTTAAGATATAGCCATTTCCTCCATTTTCTAAAAAACGAAAAATAATACTTCGTTCAGCTTGATTGCTTAATGCAATGACGACAGATTGGGGTGCTTTTTGTTTGATTATTTTGCAAAAATCCAATCCGTTTCCATCGCTCAAAATAATATCCAGCAAAACGACATCTATTTTGTTTTCCTGAATAAAATCTATGACAGCAGCTCCTTTGGTAAAAGAAAAAAC
>NZ_DATJCY010000112.1:0-2545 GCF_035577925.1 Gelidibacter sp.
GCTGCTTGTTGGTAAACAAAAAAACCAGAACGTTAATTCTGGTTTTATTCTAACATAAGCACTTAAATTTTTTTAGGGTTTTGAATATAGCCAATATGCTGTGAAAATGAGGGCTGCACCAGCTAAAACAAGGGCAACAATGGTGGTGTCAGAAACAATGTTTGGCGGTGGCTGGATTATTGTTCTGGTAACGGTAACGTCGATTTCGGGGGTTTTCCTGGTTTTGTGATGAATATGTGATCATATCAGCGTGATTTTAAAGGTTTGCAACAAAGTTAATAATTAAGTTTCTCACATATTGGGAAGTAAAAAAACAAGAATTATGAGTAAAGGTGACAAAGGTGTTAGTGGAGACATCAGGCGGTATTTGGTTATTTTAAATCTCTTGGAAAACGCAGCAGATTTGGTGACTTCCAAGGAAATAGAAATAGCATTAAAGCGAGAAGGCTTGAGTTTTTCGACTTCGTCTTTAAATAGAGATTATAAGTTTTTGGTTGAAATTGGTTTTAAGATCCACAATCGCCCTACCAGAGGTTATAGCTTAGAAATAGAAAACACCGAAGAATTTACACTTTTGACCAATCTTTTTAAGCGCATTGCACTTTCCAATTTGCTCAATAAAAGCATTTCTTTGGAAAAAAGGACTCATAAATTCTTGTCCTTGGACGATACCAGTTTGGTTAAAAACTTTCAATATTTTGATATTATTCTGAATGCCATTGATGAACGAAAGGAGATCTGTTTTCAGCATCTTAGTTTTTACCATACCGAGAGAGAAACGCCAAAAACGCATACTTTAAAACCATATTTGCTTAAAGAATATCAAAACCGATGGTATGTGGTGGGCGAAACCAGTAGTGGTTTCAGGGTATTTGGTTTGGATAGATTGTCCGATTTGCAGGTTTTGGATACCAAACGCTTTAAAAACAAGACTGAAGAAGCTAACCAAAAGCTGGCAGATACTGTTGGTTTAAATTTTAGTGATCATGAGCCAACAAAAATACTATTGCAATTTCATGCCAGTCAAAAACCATATTTGGAATCGTTAAAACTGCATCTGTCACAAAAAGTGGTTGAGGACGGTTTGGAGGGTTTTTATACCGTTAGCTTATTTGTGAGCTATAATTTTGAGTTGAAGCAACAGATATTGAAATATGGCAGTTTGGTTCAGGTTCTGGAACCGGATTTTGTGAGAGAGGATATTAAGAAGGAATTGGAGCAGGCTTTTTGGGCGTATGGCGAGCTTTGAGTTTTATTAGTGGGTAGTTTTTAGAGGATAGAGGGTAGTGGGTGATTCAAGATTGTTGACTTTTTGACCATATCATAAAACCTATCTCAATTGGCTCCTCACTTTAGTAAAAGGGAGGTGGCTAAACCGACGTTAGGAGGTTTAGACGGAGGGTTTGTTTTTTTAGATTATTTGTGTTTTTTCAAACTCCCCTTTCTTTACCTTCGTTCCACTACAGTAAATTCATTCCCCTCTTCGTCTGAAGAGGGGAGCTGGATTGGGAGTTTTCATGGTTATTTGTAATTTATTACTAATTCTTGCTTTTAAGTAAGCTTGAAATTATGGATTATTCATGTCATTAGCCTACATGACATAAACCTATCTCAATCGGCTCCTCCTTTTGGTTAAAGGGAAGTTTAGACGGAAGGTTTGTTTTTTTTAGTTCATCCTCTATCAAAATTTAACTTCATCAAATTAATCAACGAAGCGATAATAATGCACATTTTTTAAAGTGTTGGTTTTAGTGTCAAAATAGAATTTGATGGAAACATCGTCGGAGTCATAAATTACCGCGTTGTCCACAAGTTCTTGTTCGGGCATTAATGAAAAAAAGTCGTCAACAGACATTCCTATATGCACACCATACCTTAAGCTAATGGTGTTGGACGTAAATCGTAGGAATATTATTTTTTCCTGATATTTGTTTTTAAGAAGTTCGACGACATCGTCCTTTTGAGAAGAAAACCTTATGATAGAATCCGGGTCATATTGAAAATGGATATTTTCTGATAAAATATAGCTTTTAAAAAATTTCACACCATCAATATTTTCTTTTTTGAGCCTGCTGTCTATAATGATAGGAGATTCAAACAACGAATCTAATCGCGCTTGTTTAGAAAGCATCGGATCAATTGATTGGCTCTTGGCAGTTTTATTTTTATCAGCACAAGAAAAAAAAAGTGTTGCAAAAAACAGTACTGAAAAGAGGTGTTTGCTAAAATTCTTTATCATAACGGTTGTGTTTTTATGGATTGCGAATTGACGATTTTGGTTGCAACGTACAACTCATCTATATATAATGATTGAAACACAAGATCAATTGGTTGTCATCTCTATACCAAACATAAAATAAAAAAAATGAATATTGTAGTTGTAGGAATAAAATTCGTTGATCGTAACTTTTTGGATAATTTGAGTGTGATATTTAACGTTATGATTAAGGAATATGGTAATAAAAGGAATTGAAATTTTTAGTTTTTCAAATGTTTTAGACTCTGAATATGTCAAAAATAAGAATGCCGAATATTTCAAAATCTT
>NZ_DATJCY010000113.1:0-2293 GCF_035577925.1 Gelidibacter sp.
TCGGCGATTATTAGGCGCTTTTGGATATGCTATAAACAGTCTTGCTGTGAACTCAAAGTTATACCAAGAAAGTGAAATTGATACAAAAAGACATATAATCGATTCGATATTTCCTGAAAAATTGGAGTTTGACGGAAAAACTTATCGAACCGCTCGAATGAATGTAATCGCAAACTATATCTTTCAGATAACCAACGGATTACTCCAAAAAAAGAACAGGACAAACGAAAGTAAATTTCATTTGTCCTGTTTAGTAGCGGGAACAGGACTCGAACCTGTGACCTTTGGGTTATGAGCCCAACGAGCTACCTACTGCTCTATCCCGCGATATACTTTCAAAATAACACACTTAACTTTTAATTCTCGGACCATAATTCCGAAAGCACTATTTTGAGAATGCAAATATACACATTTTTTATCGATTACGAAATGTTTTATAATAAAAAACTCCCGACAAATGAATGACGGGAGTTTGAAATAGGATGTTTCTTAAGCTAATCTTCTGTGTCCAAAGTAACAAGCACACCTCCATTGTTTCCATTCTGGTGATCAAATTCAATCAGATTTGGAAATTTTTTCTCCAACTGCGCCAATTCTCCTTTAAAACTGTTGTGTCCGATCAAAAGCGTCTTTAGTTTGGACAACTTAAATAGCGATGTAGGCAAATCGCCATAAAAGGCATTATTAGATAATACCAGTTCTTCAAGATTAGCTAAATCACCAATGGAAGTAGGAATTTCACCGAACAGTTCATTGTCAAAAACACTAAATGTCTTCAACTTTTTGAGCTGTGATAAATTGTTGGGCAATTTCCCTGTAAGGGCATTACTACTTATAACAAATGTTTCCAAGTTGGTAAGATTTTCCATAGATACCGGAAGCGTGCCCAATAAGTTGTTATTATACAACTCCAAGGTTTTCAACTGTGACAGATTACCAATGGAAACTGGAATAGATCCGGACAATTCATTCATAAACAATTTTAAAGATTCCAAAGAAGACAAATTGGTCAAATCAGCAGGAATCGTTCCTCTTAATTGATTCATGGACAAATTGAGTTCTTTCAGGGCAATCAATTTACCTATCGTGGCAGGAATGGATCCCGAAAGAGAATTCCTAAATAAACTTAAATGTTGTAGATGTTGCAGATCACCTAATTCATTAGGCAAAGTACCTTTTAATAGGTTATAATCGAGTTGGAGAGCAATAACCTTACCATCGGCCACTTCAACACCATGCCAAGTATCAACCGATGCTTCTAAATCCCAAGTCGTACGCCAAGCGGCACCGTTGGTTGAATCATAAAGTGCTAGGAGAGCGTTTTTTTCTTGTGTTGAAATCTGAGCATAAGAAAGAACGGAAGTCAATAAAAAAAGTAGGTTAAGTTTTAGGGTTTTCATACAAAAATAATTTGGTTGTAACGTATCGTACGAATGTAGACGATTATCGATAAAAAACCAATTATTTTCGATGAACGGCGCGTGTGGGTTTTTCAAAAATAAACAGTCACCTTATTGTCAATAAGTTAACTACTCCTTGTTATTTCTTTAAATATCGCAAAATGATGGATTTATGAAATCGCTTTGATGAGTTGAAAACGCTAATTATTTTTTAATAGCTGGTGGATATCCTGAGAGAACTTTTTCAACAATAGCATCAAATTGTGCGGCTTTTACTTCTGGCTTTGCATCGGGCTGATAGCCACTGACACTAACAGCTTGCCAAAACAACCCTGATTTACTTTCATCAACAAATTCAAAAACAATCTCCCTATGGATCTTGGATTGACCAACAGGAATGCCAATAGAGATCCCACCACCAACATGGCCACCACCTCCACCAAGTCCCACACCTACATTATTACGTTGATGTTCCTGAAACGTGCTGGTCTTTATATTGATAAGAAAATCTGGCGCATCAGACAAGTGCAATCCTTTGGCCTGCAATTTAGCATCCAAGGCGTCAAAAAGCCTATTGGCATCCAATTCACTCATTCCTATATCCATTCCATCATAATAATTATAGGATTTATAAGCGCTAAAATCGGTACCCTGATCATAATCATAATTGACCCTAACTGCTGCACACGACAAAACAAAGAATGAAAGACCAAATAAAACAACTATCTTTTTCATATATTTTTACTTTAAGAGCCTGTTTAAAAATTATAGTTTGAATTTTTATAGATATTTTTAGATAGATTTTAGTTTTTGATAATGAAGATTTAGCGGGCTAAATCAAGTAATCAAAGGCTAAAAGATGCTAAAAAGAGCATAAAAAGACAACTAAGAAA
>NZ_DATJCY010000114.1:0-10833 GCF_035577925.1 Gelidibacter sp.
TACAGATCCTGTAATGACATTTAATTTAATGACATTTTCAATGAGGATTCCAGCAATTTTTTTATTGTCTGACAAAATGTCGTTAGGCCATTTTACTTTTACCCGTTGAATTCCAAGTCTATTTAAAGCGTCATAAACGGCTAGAGACACTGCGATGCTGATATAAAAATGATGTTCAATATCAAGAAACGAAACGTCTTTAAAAACACTAAACGTAAGATTCTTAGCGTCTTGCGAACTCCAAACTGTCCCCATTTGACCACGACCATTGGTCTGAAATTTAGCAACGACCGCTAGACCGTCTTGTACATCACCAGATACACTTAGCTCTTTCAAGTAGGTATTGGTGGAGTCAATGGCATCAAGTTTGATAATATGCATGAGCAAGTTAAAATAAAATTATATATTTCTTATGAAATATAAAGTCTCAAAAGAACAAATAAAACAATAACTTTGCGCAAAATTAACTCAAATTAATGACGAAAGAAAACGTTAACTCAGACGCACTGATTACTACTATTTTAGAAGGGATTGAAGACGTCAAAGGAAAAGATATAAAAATTCTCGATTTAAGGGACATTGAAAATACGGTTTGCGATTACTTTATTATTTGTGAAGGCAACTCAAATACACAAGTAAATGCCATTGTTAATGCGGTTCAAAAAAAAGTGAGCAAAACACTTAAGGAGCATCCGTGGCATGTGGAAGGAAGTGATAATGCGGAGTGGGTTTTAATGGATTACGTCAATGTAGTCGTTCATGTATTCCAAAAACACATCAGACAGTATTATGATATTGAAGGACTTTGGGGCGATGCAAAAACAACCGTTATAGAAACCAGTTATTAAAATTAAATGAATGTCGAAAGAAAATAAAAACTTAAACAAAAAACCCAAACTAAGTCCATATTGGATTTACGGAATGGTCATAGCCGCTTTCTTTGCGGTCCAAATATTCTCTGGTGGTTTTGGTGGACAGGACACAAAAAGGACAACACCTTCCCAATTTTTTGAGTACTTAAGAAATGGGGACGTCTCTAAAGTTTCAATCGTCAATAACCGAGAAGCCAAAGTTTATCTAACAGACGAAGCATTAAAAAAGGAAACCCATAAAGGCACCAAACCCAACACTATTATCCCGTCTGTAACGCCTAGTCCAAACTATAAATTTGAATTTGGTGATTTGGCTCTTTTTCAGGAGGAAATAGGAACCATTATCAAAGAAAACAACCTCAACAATACTGAAGTCACTTTTGAAACCGAACAAAATGTTTGGGGCGATTTTCTACTTGGCCTCTTGCCTTTTGTATTGATTATTGGTGTTTGGATTTTTATTATGCGGCGAATGTCCGGTGGTGCCGGTGGTGGCGCAGGCGGACAGATTTTCAATATTGGAAAATCAAAAGCCAAATTGTTTGATGAAAATTCGGATGTCAAAACATCCTTTAAAGATGTTGCAGGATTGGAAGGTGCCAAAGAGGAAGTACAGGAAATTGTAGATTTCTTAAAAACACCGGAAAAATATACCTCTTTAGGAGGTAAAATTCCTAAGGGAGCACTCCTTGTTGGACCTCCTGGAACAGGTAAAACCCTTTTGGCAAAAGCTGTAGCTGGTGAAGCTAAGGTACCTTTCTTCTCGCTATCAGGTTCGGATTTTGTGGAAATGTTTGTGGGTGTTGGAGCTTCGCGCGTTAGAGATCTTTTTAAACAAGCAAAGGAAAAATCACCATCGATTATTTTTATTGATGAAATTGATGCTATTGGCCGCGCAAGAGGTAAAAACGCCATGTCTGGATCTAATGATGAACGTGAAAACACACTCAATCAACTATTGACAGAAATGGATGGTTTTGGAACCAATACCAACGTGATCGTACTTGCCGCAACCAACAGAGCAGACATTTTAGATAAAGCTTTAATGCGTGCCGGCCGATTTGACAGACAAATTTTTGTTGACCTTCCGGATATCGTTGAGCGTAAAGAAATTTTTGAAGTCCACTTAAGGCCTATCAAAAAAGGAGATGATTTAGATATCGATTTTCTTGCAAGACAAACACCGGGATTCTCGGGTGCAGATATTGCAAACGTATGTAACGAAGCGGCTTTAATCGCTGCTCGAAATGGCAAAAAATCGGTTGACAAACAAGATTTTCTAGATGCTGTTGATAGAATTATTGGCGGACTTGAAAAGAAAAATAAAATCATCACTCCAGATGAAAAACGCGCTGTTGCTTTTCACGAAGCTGGTCACGCCACAATAAGCTGGATGTTGGAACATGCCGCGCCTTTGGTAAAAGTAACCATTGTACCTCGTGGCCGATCATTGGGTGCTGCATGGTATTTACCTGAAGAGCGCCTTATTGTAAGAACCGAACAGATGCTTGACGAGATGTGTGCCGCCCTTGGTGGACGTGCAGCAGAAAAGGTGATTTTCGATAAGATTTCAACTGGAGCTTTGAGCGATTTGGAAAAAGTCACAAAACAAGCGCGCGCCATGGTAACTGTTTATGGATTGAGTGAGAAAGTTGGTAACCTAACCTATTACGATTCATCAGGACAATCCGAGTACGGATTTACAAAACCGTATAGCGAACGCACTGCCGAATTGATTGACGATGAAATTTCTGTAATCATTGAAGAACAATATGCACGTGCCATAAAAATACTTGAAGACAACAAAGATAAGTTAACCGAATTAGCCGAAGAACTTCTTGAAAAAGAAGTCATTTTTAAGGATAATTTAGAGCGTATTTTTGGCAAGCGTCCTTTTCACAAAGATGAACTAGAACTTGAGGCCGACAAGAATCAATCGCATGTTGGAACAGAAAATGTTGACCTTCCGACGGATAATACTGATCAAGACGAAACACTAAATTAAATAAACATTTCAAAATCATATAAAAAACTTAAATTAAACCTTTGTTAATTTAAGTTTTTTTATATTTGGAGGAATCATTAGTGAAATCTGGTTAATAGCACCCCATTCATGAATCTATTTCGTAGAATTTTCGGCTTAAAGCATACGCCAGAAGATAAAATTAAAAGCGAAGAGAGAGGCAAATATATGCCCGAAATTAAAATTCCTGTAGATGAAAGATTCACTATAAATTTTAAGGCGAATGGTGGGAAATTTCTGTATTGTGAAAACATGGAAGAAATTTACAAATCACTTGATAATATTCTTCACGAAAATAACTGGGAAGGAAAAAATGTCTTATTGTTAAATCCAAGACTGAAAGAGTTGTTTAAAGATTTTAATCTCAAAAGCACAAAAAAACCTGCAGAAAGCGACTATTTTTTATCTACGTGTGAATATCTTATTGCCGATGATGGCTCACTATTAATATCGTCGAACCAAATTGCAGAAAAACAACTCAAGGACTTACCGTCTAATTTTGTCATCTATGCTACAACCAGCCAGTTTGTTGAAAATATTGGAGAAGGGCTTCGAGGTATCAAAAATAAGAACAAACACAAAATCCCAACCAACATTACCACTATAAAACATTTCAAAACCGTAGAGGATAAAAACTTTCTCAGCTATGGAAGTAGTTCAAAAAACCTATATTTGCTGCTTCTTGAAGATTTATAATGGAATGTTTCACTTTCGTTTTTTACACAGTTGTTTATTAGAAATGTGTCTTCAATAATTAAATTTCAGTAAAACCTGTACATGAAGGAATTTAGCACAAGAGCCGTATCCGGCGTTATTTATATATCATTGCTGATACTTTCAATTTATTGGCAATATATGTTGGTTGCCCTATTTTTTGTGTTTGGGCTCATTTGCATGGCCGAATTTAAAAAACTGATACAACTGGAAAGCAACGCGCCCTACGCAGTTTTTGTCGTAATGTATTCAGCATTTACTTGTTGGTCCTTAATTCCAGGATTGGATGCCGGTTTTAATGAAGCGATAAAAATACTTCAGGTGCTTACTTTTTTTGTCCAGCTTTTTTTGATAAAAGATTTGTTTTCAGAAAAAACAATTCCACTTTTTGAATCCAAACGCTATCTGCTGACCACTTTTTATCTAACCAGCGCTTTTGTGTTTTTGATCATGATTGCCAATCTGAACAAGCAGTTTACACCAATGTTATTACTTGGTGTATTCATTTTAATTTGGATTAATGATACTGGTGCTTATCTGATTGGAAAAAACTTTGGAAAACAAAAACTGTTTCCAAGAATTTCACCTAAAAAAACCGTTGAAGGATTTATGGGTGGCCTTTTTTTTTCGTGTGTTGCCAGCTACTTTATTGCCACGTTAACTGGCAGCTTAAATTTCACCAACTGGCTCGCATTGAGTATTATTGCAAGCGTATGCGGCACTTTGGGCGATTTGATAGAATCCAAATTTAAACGTCAGGCGGGTGTAAAAGACAGCGGTGTCATTATGCCAGGCCACGGCGGGTTGCTAGATCGGTTGGATAGTATTATTTTTGCAGCACCATTTTTTTATTTATTTTTAAAATTGTTCCCTTATGTTTCATAAAGAAGGCCATAAAATTATAATGATCACAATTGCTGTTGTTGTACTGGCAATTTTGTGCATCGATTATTTCATTTCCATGGAATGGTTAAGAACCAGCCTTATGCTTGTCGTCATAGCATTTTTTGTTATTATCCTTCAATTTTTCAGAAATCCGAAACGTATCGGGACACCAAACGAACACCACGCACTATCTCCTGTTGATGGTAAGGTAGTTGTTATTGAAGAGGTTTTTGAAAAAGAATACTTTAAGGACAAACGTATTCAAGTGTCGGTATTTATGTCGCCTATCAATGTTCACGTCACACGTTACCCAATTGGAGGCAACGTGGTTTTTAGTAAGTACCATCCCGGAAAATATCTCGTTGCATGGCATCCAAAAGCCAGTGAAGAAAATGAGCGCACAACGGTAGTTGTTGAAAATAAACCTTTCGGTAAAATACTATACCGTCAAATTGCTGGAGCTTTAGCAAAACGCATCGTTAATTATGCCGTTGTTGATGCACCAATTAAACAAGGTGCCGATTCAGGATTTATTAAATTTGGTTCGAGAGTAGATTTATTTTTACCTTTGGATGCGAAAATCAAAGTTGCCCTTAATCAAAAAGTAAAAGGTGGCGTAAGTGTGATTGCAGAAAAATAATGACTTCAAAAGACAACTTAGATATTGAATTTAATGAGGCTGTTGAACGCATCAACAGCTATACGGAGCCTTTTCCCGCCGACTTGCTTTTAAGGCTCTATGCCTATTATAAAAAAGCAACAAATAATTACAAAAGCCCAAGGGGTAAGAAACCCATCATTAATGCTTTTAAAACCAATGCACTTTTTCAGGTGAAAAATGTAAGCCCTGAAAAGGCCAAACGCATTTATATTGACTTGGTCAATAATTATTTTCTGTACGGAAAATAAATGATTTACAAATACGCCCAATAGTCTTTCCAAAGTCCATCTTCAAACTTACTTTTCTTCATTTTACCTATAAAATACTGAATTCAATTAAGATAAACTAATTGTTTATTTTGCTGTTTTATAATACATTGCGCCTGTAAAATGAACCAAAAATCGATTGGATTAAATCAATAATTGTGACAAAACAAAATATTTTAAAAAAGGACTACATTTTATTACTACTACTTAGTGTACTATATTTTTTGAGTATACAAAAGGTTATTCCAAATTTTGTATATTTAATAATTGCACTTATTAACTCTTTTTACTTTTTTCCTATTAAGCTATTTTTAGACAAAAGTCTTTTTACCGGACCTATGAAAAGGAAGGTTATAAAAGTCTTTTCATATTTTATTATCAGCAGCATTATTGTTTTTTCTGCATTACTATTTTATACTGATGACGGAAATAACTTTATCAGAACAACTTTGTTTGTTTACGGAATGTTAAATTTAATTTTACTATTCTATTTTTATTTTACCGAAAATATAAGCTCCAGCTTTATATTATCGGTTTGCACCAGTATTCTAGTTTCTGCGACCACAAGTTTATAAATAAAAAACGGAAACATTACTTATCTATCGTAACGTTCCCGTTTTTCATATTCAAACTTTATTCTTAATCCCTAATTAAAGGCATGGTGCTACAGCGCAACAACCCTTCTTGTTTGGCAATTTCGGCATAAGGCACCTCTTCAACCGTAAAACCTTGTTGGCGCAACCAGGTATTTAATCGTGTGAAATTCTTTTCGGACACCACGACATCTTCGGCAATAGAAAACACATTGCTGTTCATGTCATACATTTCGTCACGTGTAATATGGAACAAGTTTTCCGGACCAAACAGATCAACCAGATAGTCATAATCGCGCTCATTCCTAAAACCACCTTTGTAAATTATGGCTTTATCTTTTCCAACGGGCTGAAAACAACAATCCAAATGCAGGGCATTGTCTCTGGGTTCAGTTTTAGATTTGACCAGATCAAAACCGACCACCGTTTTATGTGGAAATAAATCTTTCAGATAGGCCACACCTTCGGGGTTGGTACGAGCGGTAATCTGTTGCCTATAATCGTTGCCAAGATAAGTTCCAACAAAAATATGATCCTTCCAAAGCATGACATCGCCACCCTCAACATGCACAGCCTTTGGTGGGGTAATGACCTTTGTTGGGTTTATTTGTTCCAACACATAACTAATGGCCTCCACTTCTTTTTCACGGTCTGGAAGAATATTGGCCTTTATTAAAACATCGTCGATCACAAAGGCGATATCGCGGGTAAAAATCTGGTTACAATCCTCGATCATCTGAGGCCTAAACACCTCAACATCATGTTTTTTCAAAACTTGTGCCACAGCTTCCATCTCTGCAACCATATCTTCTTCTTTAGGATAAGTACCTGCAAGAATGTGCTCCAAGGACTTTGGATCATAAGCTTCCTCCGCATTGGGTGTTGGACCATTGTTTACAGCCGTACCCAAAACAACAGCTCTTAATCGTGAGGTTTCATTTTTAATATTAAGTTTTAGCATATTACTATGTATAAAAAAAGCCCCATTTAATAAAATGAAGCTCTTTTGTATTTCTTTGAATAATCTAACGGTTTTCTATGGCCTCAAATGCTCTTAAGGTCTTGCCTACATAAATCTGTCTCGGACGTCCAATTGGCTCCTTATTCAATCGCATTTCACGCCACTGTGCAATCCATCCCGGAAGACGTCCTAAAGCAAACATTACGGTAAACATATCTGTTGGGATGCCCATAGCACGATAGATGATTCCGGAGTAAAAATCGACGTTAGGATATAACTTGCGATCCACAAAATAAGGATCCAACAAGGCTTCTTTTTCTAAAGCTTTAGCTATTTCAAGGATTTCATCCTCTACGCCCAAATCACTCAACACTTCATCGGCCGCCTTTTTTATGATTTTAGCTCTTGGATCGAAGTTTTTATAAACACGATGGCCAAAGCCCATCAAACGGAAAGGATCTTCTTTGTCTTTAGCTTTCGCCATGTACTTATCGGTATCGCCACCATCTGAATGAATGGCTTCCAACATTTCCAAAACAGCTTGGTTGGCACCACCATGAAGTGGTCCCCAGAGTGCAGAAATTCCTGTAGAAAGCGATGCAAATAATCCGACATGCGATGATCCAGCAATTCTAACGGTTGACGTAGAACAGTTTTGCTCATGATCGGCATGAAGAATCAATAATTTATCCAACGCATTTAAAACTATCGGGTTAACCTTATACTCTTCATTAGGTTGTTTGAACATCATTTTAAGGATATTTTCAACATAACCTAAATTTTTATCACCATAATCTAACGGTAATCCATTCTTTTTACGAAAGGTCCAAGCTACCAAAACCGGGAATTTCCCTAAAATTTTCACAATAGCCTTATACATATCTTCTTCAGAATTGACATTTACCGAAGATGGATTAAAAGCTGTCAAGGCACTGGTAAGCGATGAAATAACGCCCATTGGATGTGCTGATTTTGGAAAGGCATCCACAATTTTACGAATATCATCATCAACAAGAGATTGCGCTTTGATATCGGCGTGGAATTTTTCTAATTGTGATTTGGTAGGCAATTCGCCAAATATAAGAAGGAAGGCCACTTCAAGGAAATCAGCTTTTTGCGCCAATTCTTCAATAGCATATCCTCTATATCTCAAAATTCCCTTTTCACCATCCAAAAAAGTAATGGCACTTTCACAAGAACCTGTGTTTTTATAACCTGGATCGAGCGTAATTACACTATCTGTAGTTGCTCTTAGATTGCTGATATCAATGGCAACCTCATTTTCGGTGCCTACGATAACTGGAAATTCATATTTTTTACCGTTTATTTCTAACGTAGCTTTATCTGACATATATTTTAGTGAGTTTTATTTTTTGAAATGAACTATTAAGATGCCACGAATTTACGAAATATATCATGACTTATAAAAGAAGTTAACAAGCAATTTAACAATCATTTCACATACATAATCAGGATGAATCATGAATGTTTAGTCTCGATTATATATATGTTTTTTAATTTTGTTAAGTTTGAATTGCTAATAGACCATGGTTCTTTCTTAATCAAAAGCGGAACGCTAAATTATTGGCACATTATTATTTCTATGCGATTAATTACACTTTTATTTTTCTTGTTTTTAGCTGGCTACGCCAAAGCTCAGGTTATCAATGTTGAAAGCCTGAGAAAAAAGACAGATTCGGCCAAATGGACGGGATCGGTAAGTCTGGATGCAAGTTTGATTAAAAACAAAAACGAACTCTTTAAAATTGCAACCAAAGCCGATATTCAATATAATAACAAAAAGGAATTATGGCTTTTTGTGAACGATTTGAAATTTGAAAAAGCCGCTGGAGCCTCCTTCGTTAATAAAGGCACGCAACATTTACGCTACAATCACAGCGTTGGCAAAACCGTAAAAATGGAAGTTTTTGCCCAAGCACAATATGATGCGATCTCCGAGATAGACTTTCGGGGATTAATTGGCACAGGACCAAGATTTAAACTCACATCTAATGATGATTACCGGTTTTATTTAGGCACTTTGATCATGTATGAGTATGAAAAAGCATCAGAGATTGCGGTGGAGCGCATCCAAAAAGATGTTCGGGCAAGTACTTATTTGTCATTCAGCCTCTACCCAACAGAAACCCTTAGCATTATCAGCACCAGTTATTACCAACCTCGACTGGATAAACTTAACGATTTTAGATTGTCCAGCACCACCAGTGTGCTTTTTAAAATTTGGGAAAATCTGGCCTTTAAAACAACTTTTAGCTATAATTATGACGCCGAGCCTGTGATCACCATACCAAAATCACAATACGAATTGACCAATGGACTTTTATATACGTTTTAAAACCCAAGGCTTTTCATTATCAATTTCTTTTTAAAATATCTTTAAATTGATAAAAGAAGCGCTCAATTAGCCTTAAATCTTCTGTAACGATTTCTGTCATACCAGGCATTTCATGCTTGAATTCTATTTCCTTATTATAGGAAGTAATTAGTCTTGTGGGAAGCTCAACATCAATAAGATAAAATCCGTTTTGGTCCGGTATGAGCGAAATGTTTTTCACTTGGCCTTTCAAAACTCCAAATTCTGCTTCTGGAAAGTTTTCCAATTTCACATATACCTTTTGACCAACTTTTATTTTTCCTGAATTTTGGGCAGGTGTTTTAAGTTTTGCTATATAAGAGGAGTTTTCTTGTGGAATAATGGTGAACACCAAATCTCCAGCAGTTACAGTTTGATTAGTGTTGTAATAATTCAAAAAAGAGACGTAGCCATCTATGTTAGATTGTAGTACATACTGTTGTTCCCAATCTTTGATGGCATTTTTTAACTGATTGAAGGATTGAATAACATTTTTAAGCAATAACATCTCTTCCTTGACACGGCTTATTTCGCTTCCCTTCGAAGTTTTGTGCGCATTGCTCAAGCCTTCCCTGAGTTGCGAAATGGAAGATTCAAAATTTTTGAAATTGCGTTCTGCTTGTGCATATTGGACTTGTTTGTTTTCATATTCTTGTGCAGAAATAATGCCTTTTTCAAATAATGAAGTATTTCGTTTTAAATCCTTAGCCAAATAATCCATTTCTGTCTTATTGATTTCTTTTTGCGATTGCATACTCTGTATTCTTGTTTTAAGTTCAGAAATGGAGATTTTATTGGCAACCGCCTCATTGGAAAATGGCTCCAATTCCTTATTAAGGCGGTACTGGATATAGCTGTTTTCAAAAAGTGCGTATTGGGATTCAATATCCCCCAAAAACAGAATAGGTAGGCTATCCATAGGGAAACTAAAGGATTGCATATTGATTTTGATGGTTTCAAGTACCGATTTTAGTTGGAATACATCGCGATAATTGGCCGTATTCTCAATAATTGCCAAAGGTTGATTTGCATTGACCTGTTCATGGTCTTTCACTAAAATAACTTGGAGTTTTCCAGTGGTTTTGGCAAATTCCTTTTGGGGCGGTATTTGAGTAGTAATAAGTGCTTCCGATAGAATAATGTCAGGGTATTTTACAAACCAAGAGATAAACAGTAGCAATAAAATCAATACTAAAAACAGGATATTTCCCCAACGGATCATCCAATGGGGCACTTTGGAAAGAATCTCCTGGACTTCTTCGCTCCTTAAATTAATTTCTTGAATCTCTCTTGGCATATTTTTATTCTATAAACCTTACAGGTTTCAATTAATTTCCCAATTCCAATTGGTTTTTGACCAAATGATAGTAATTGCCTTTTTGTTTTACCAGTTCATTATGGTTTCCTACTTCCACAATCTTTCCTTTGTCCAGCACAACAATTTGATGGGCATGTTTTACCGTACTCAATCGATGTGCAATGAC
>NZ_DATJCY010000115.1:0-21913 GCF_035577925.1 Gelidibacter sp.
ATCTATCTCACTTTTACCCGTACCATCAAGATTGATTTCCATGGCAATTTTTGTTTCATTGGTATTTCTAACAAGGTTTGAAATTCTATTTTCTGCTTTAAGAAACGTATAAATTTCTTCCCAATCCGTAGTTTCCAAACCGATAACTCCTGATAATGTATTGTTGTCAGGTTTTATAAAACCAGATGTTTGATTGTTGATAAATATTGCTTTTGAACCTAAATTTCCAGCCAATTCAACATCGGTCCAACGATCACCAATGACATAAGAATTTGCCAAATCATAAGAATCAGAGAAATATTGAGTGAGCATACCTGTTCGTGGTTTTCGAGTTGGCGCCTGATCTTCATCAAAAGTGCGATCAATAAATTGCTCCATAAAATTAATACCCTCAGCTTTAAATGCATCAACAATAAAATTATGAACCGGCCAAAAGGTGTTTTCTGGAAAAGAATCTGTTCCCAGACCATCTTGGTTGGTGACCATTACAATTTCGTAATCCAGCTCTTTCGCTATCTTTCCCAAATACTGAAATACTTTGGGATAAAAAGCCAGTTTGTCAAAACTATCTATTTGATAATCCTCTGGTTCGATAATAATGGTGCCATCACGATCTATAAAAAGTACTTTTTTCATAATATTTATCAGTTACAATTGTTTTAAAGTTTCAATAAGTTTCATATTTTCTTCAGTTGTCCCAATGGTCAGTCGCAAACAGTTTTCGCATAAGGGTTGTGTCGTTCTATTGCGTATCACAATTCCGTTTTCGATAAGTTGTTGGTAACGCTTGCTGGCATCATCAACTTTTATCATTACAAAATTGGTGTTGGATGGATATATTTTTTTAATAAAAGCAACCTGATCCAAACTTCTAACCAGAAGTTCTCTTTCATTAATTAAAGACATAATTTGAGATTGTACTAAATCTGCTTTCTGAAGTTGCTCAATGGCGCTTATTTGGGTCAATTCATTAATATTATATGGCGGTTTAATTTTATTTAGGGTTGCTATTATTGCTTCGGAAGCAAAGCACATGCCCAAACGAATACCCGCCATGCCATAAGCTTTTGACAACGTCTGAACAACGACAAGGTTGGGAAATTCCTTTAGTCGCGACAACCAGCTTTCTTCGTTTGAAAAATCGATATAAGCTTCATCAATAACAACGATACCTTTAAAGTTTTTTAATAAAAACTCAACACGATCAGCCTCAAAACTATTTCCTGTAGGATTGTTTGGCGAGCATAGAAAAAGAATTTTACTATTGGCACTAGCTGTATTTAAAACAGCCGTATTTTGAGGTTGAAAAGCTGATTCTGACAGATTAATTTTAAGAACTTCAACCGCATTGATATTTGCCAAAACTTCGTACATCCCGTAGGTTGGCGGCAGAATTAAAATATTATCGATGTTTGGTTCACAAAACATTCTGATCAATAAATCTAATACTTCATCACTTCCGTTTCCTAATAAAATTTGTTCGACAGGAATATTTTTTAGCTTAGAAATTACTGCTTTTAATTCCTTTTGCTGAGGATCTGGATAACGATTTATACCATTTTCAAACGGATTTTCATTAGCATCCAAAAATGTTAAATGTTCTTTATGACCTTTAAATTCATCACGTGCCGAAGCATAGGGTTTTAAGGATTTAATTGAAGGTCTAATCAAATGTTGTATGCTCATTGTATATCTTTTAATCGAATTGAAACTGCGTTTTTATGGGCTTGCAAACCTTCGGCTTCTGCCATTAGCTCAATGGTTTTTCCAATGTTTTGCAATCCTGTTTTAGTTATTTTCTGAAAGGTGATACTTTTTAAAAAACTATCTAAATTTACACCTGAATACGCTTTACTATAACCGTTGGTCGGCAAGGTATGGTTGGTGCCAGAAGCATAATCACCAGCACTTTCTGGGGTATAATTCCCAATAAAAACCGATCCGGCATTGATGATGCCGTTTATAAAAAACGATTCATTTTCTGAACATATTATAAAATGTTCAGCACCATAAGCATTGATAAAATCTAAGGCTTCTTGATTGCCATTGATTAAAATTAACTTGGAATTTTCAATGGCTTTCCTTGTCATTATTTTTCTTGGCAAAACCTCCAATTGTCTTTCAATTTCTGATTCTACCCTAGCAATAAATGTTTCAGAAGTAGAAACCAGAATAACCTGGCTATCTGGACCATGTTCGGCTTGGCTCAGCAAATCGGAAGCTACATAAGCAGGATTGGCCGAATCATCTGCAAAAATTAAAAGCTCACTTGGCCCAGCGGGCATATCTATAGCAACACCATATTTGGTAGCCAGTTGTTTTGCAACCGTTACAAATTGATTTCCAGGTCCAAAAATTTTATAAACCTTAGGAAGGGTTTCAGTTCCAAAAGTCATGGCAGCAATGGCCTGAATACCGCCAACCTTATAAATTTTAGTTACACCACACAATTGTGCTGCATAAAGGATTTCGTTTGAAATGGCTCCATTTTTATTGGGCGGTGAACAAAGAACAATGTCTTTACTACCTGCAATATTTGCTGGAACCGCTAGCATTAATACTGTAGAAAACAGAGGTGCTGTGCCACCTGGAATGTACAATCCTATTTTTTCGATAGGCCGCTTTTCTTGCCAACACAGAACGCCAGGCATTGTTTCTACTTGAACTTTGTTTGTTTTTTGTGCTTTATGAAACGTTTCGATATTTTGCTTTGCCATTTGGATGGCAGATTTTAATTCATCTGAAACATTCTTGGAAGCGAAATTCATTTCTTCATCAGACACCATGGTAACTTCAGCATCACAACCATCAAAAAGAGCGGTATATTTTTGAATCGCTAGGTTTCCATTACGTTGTACATCTTTAAAAATTTCCTCAACCGTTAATTCAATATTTTCAATGGATTGGGTTGGTCTTTTAATTAATTGAGACCATTGGTTTCTATTTGGATTTTTTATGATTTGCATCGTTTTATTATTTTGTATTATACTGAAAATGATAGCGTTTAAAACAGAAAGTTAAATAACCATATTTTCGATTGGACAGACTAAAATACCTTCGGCTCCATTAGCTTTCAACTCATCGATAATTTCCCAAAAGTCATTTTTATTAATTACGGAATGTATAGAACTCCACCCTTCTTGCGCCAAAGGCAATACGGTTGGGCTACGCATACCGGGCAAAACGTTAATTATTTTATCGAGTTTATCATTTGGTGCGTTTAGCAATACATATCTTGATTGCCGCCCTTTTAGAACCGATTGAAACCTGAATTGCAATTTCTCCAAAATGGTTTTGCTTTTATTGGAAATTAAAGGAGAAACTGCCAAAATAGCTTCAGATTTTAATAGTACTTCAACCTCTTTTAAATTGTTTTTAAAAAGTGTACTACCGCTAGAAACGATATCAACAATAGCATCTGCAAGTCCGATATTGGGAGCAATTTCAACCGAACCATTGATAATATGCAGTTTTGCGTCAATGCCATTTTTATCAAGAAACTGCTGAACCGTATTTGGATAGGAAGTTGCAATCCGTTTGCCTTCCAAATCCTTTATGGTTGTGTATTTAAATGATTTTGGAACAGCTATGGATACTTTACAAGTCGAAAAACCTAATTTTTCTACTACATTAATATCCTTTCCTTTTTCGATTAGAATATTTTCACCAATAATTGCGGCATCAACTACACCATCTCTTAAATATTGTGGAATATCGCCATTTCGAAGATAAAACACCTCCAAAGGAAAGTTTTTGGCAGATGCCTTAAGTTGATCAATACCATTGTCGATAGAAATACCAACATCTTTTAAGATTTTCATGGAGTCGTCATGCAAACGACCCGATTTTTGAACTGCTATTTTTAATTTACTCATTTTAGTGCCCACCAAAAAAGGTGCTTTTTTAATTAAACTAATTTTTGTCTGAGTAAATTTTTGGAGAAGATTCCTGGATTTTAAGGAATAAAAAAACCGCTTGATTTACTCAAACGGTTTTAAAATATGTTGATTTTATTCAATACATCTTCAATTCGCTTGAGTGCAAATATGATGATGGTGATGATGTAGTTGAATAAAAGTCATTTCGTATTTATGAATTGCAAATATGAATATTATATTTTTAAAACAAAGCTTTTTATAAATAATTTTTAAAAATAAATTACTGATTGCCCAAAATAATTGGCATTCCAGAACTTCCAGAACCTATAACAATAACCTTACTATTGCTTGACTCTGAAAGTTTTATAGTTGCCTCAATGCCCTTGTCCTGAAGAATTTTATCGGTCAATGATGCACTTAAAATTTTATTGGCATCAGCTTTACCTTGCGCCTCAATAATTGCTTTTTCAGCCTCTTTAGATGCCGTGACCAATCTAAATTCGTACTCCAAAGACTCTTGTTCTTGTTTTAATTTACGCTCAATAGCATCTTTAATGGTTGGTGGTAAAGTCACGTCACGCACCAAAACCTCATTTAATTGAATGTATTGATCCTTGACTATTTTTTGAGTTTCAATAAATATTTCTTGCTGAATTACATCACGCTTACTAGAATATAATTGCTCTGGCGTATAGCGCCCCACGACACTTCTAGCTGCTGAACGAATAGCTGGCAATAAAATACGTTCTTTGTACATTTCGCTTTTTTCTTGATGTAATTTTCCAAGATTTTCATAGGTTGGCTGAAACCACACAGAAGCTTCCAACTTAATATCCAAACCATTAGAAGATAAAACATTCATTTTATCCAAAATTTCTTGTTGTCTTACTTCGTAAATAAAAACCTTGTTCCAAGGTGCAATAATGTGAAAACCTTCGCCAAGAGGTGGCTCATTGGTAACCACACCGCCACCAAAGGTTTTATAAAGTACGCCAGCCTGTCCTGACTCAATAGTTACTGCCGATTTAGCAAGTAAAATAATTAATACAATTGCAGCAATTATTGCTGGTAATGCAACTTTAGGTAATTTTTCCATGAATAGTTTTTAGTTAAATTAAACCGGTATATTTTCTAATGAACCATTCTGCAGATAGGCTAAATGCAATGAACGCCAATAGAAATTTCCATTCGATCAAAGGTACAACATTTTTAGAGCTTTTTTGAACAGTTGCAAACCTTTCATCGGTCATTAAATGATTTATAAATGTGCTTGTTTTATCAATAAAATAAGCTTTTCCTTGACTGTAAGTTGCGACATTTTGAAGTTTTGAAACATTGGCATTCAAATAATGTTGCTCTACATTATAATCTAAAATTTTGAATGAACCAGACATTGAAATATTTTCGTCCAATGATTTTACAGTAAACTCGTAATCGCCAGCTGGCATACCACTTAAATCTACTTGATAATTAGTGTTTTTTAAGATAAACGGAAAATTGACCGATTGACCTTCATCTTTATTCTTCAGGACGATTTCTAGATTGGCAGTTTTGTCAAATTCAAAAGTTTTATTAAAAAACTGAGCGGTAATTACCAGATTATCATTTCCATTATAAAAAGACTCATAAGACACATTCAAGCGACTTCTTTTTTGATTGGAATCGAGATATTGAATGATTTTGCCAATAAAATCATCAAATGGATAAAAGGAATTTTCATTCAAATAAACTTGTGCTCTCCAACGCCAAATGCCTTCACCATTCAAAACTGCCGCTCGTTTTTGATCGGCTTCAAAAGTTAACAACAAAGGTTCTTTTAGCGGAATACCATTGACCATTTTGTACAAAATGACTTCGGTCGCTACGGAAAAAACAGTTTCGCCAAATTCTGTTTGCAAAGGCGGAAAATCAGAAAAATCTAAATTTTCAACAATAAATACATTATAATTTGAATTAGGCTCTGCTTGAAAATCTTCATATTGATTGGTGATGGTTTGCTTAAAATAAGGCTGAAGATTATTCAGTTCGGACCAATTGGTTTTTGTACCAAGAATTGTGAATGTATTGAGCTGTAATGTTTCTACTTGATCATAAACCGACTTAAAATTTTGATTTGGTTGATATAAAATAAGTTGTTGAAAATCATCAGTTGAATTAAGATATTCGGAAGGTGTTACAATAGATGCTTGGCGAAGTTCATTACTTTCAATGGCTCTTTTTAAGGCACCCAAATCGGGGTGTATCATATCTGAAACAATCGCAACATGTGTCTTTTTATCGATAACTTCTACCGCAAAATTTTTAATATTATTAATGGTGTTTTTCTCGTTGGCAATAGCAACAATTTCAGCTTTATAACTATGAACTCCGGGAATATCGGCAGGTAAGTTTAAATGGATAATTTGACTGGATTGGTCCTTATTAAAAGTTAAGTTTTGAGAAAAAACTACAGTATTTCCGGATGTTATATTTAATTGAGAATGAACATTATCATGACCATTATAAACTGCAATTACCTCAATAGGAAACTTGTTTTTTAAATACGCATATTTATTGACGTTAAGTTGTTCGATCCTTAAATCGTTATAACTGGTGGTATCACCTAAAATCAATGGAAAAATAACCTGTTTATACTTTTGTGCAACATATTCGTAATCATTTCCGTAGGTTTGGTTTCCATCAGTAATTAATACCATAGGTGCTAATGTATTGGCATACACCTCTGAAAACTGCTCAAACAAAAGTGTTGGATTGGTTTGTTTTTCATTAAAGGCCAAACTATCCAAAGTATTAATATTTTTTCCAAAAGTGAAAAATTCTAAATCGAACCGCTCGTTTAAACCATCATCATTTTTAAGTAATGCTACAAAGTTTTTTGCTTTTTTGTCTTGTTCCAGATATTTTACCGATTCCGAATTATCAATTGCCACAACCAATCTTGGCTTTTCGTTATAATAAAGTGTCGAATCAAATTTGGGATTGATCAAAAGCAACAGAATTGAAAAAATCGTCAAAAACCTCAAAAAAGTCAATAAAACTGTGACTTTCAAATGTTTCTTTGACTTATATATATACTGAAAAAGCGCTAATAATAGCGCTATAATTCCTGCTGATATGATATAAAGGATTGCTTCTGTTTGCATTAAGCTTTAAAGTAAAAAGCATAAGATTCCCACTTTCGTGGAAATTGATTAGGTAAGCATTCCGCCATCAACATTTATAGTTTGACCTGTAACATAAGCACTTAAGTCACTTGCCAAAAATACACAAACATTGGCAACGTCTTCAGCGGTTCCACCTCGTTTTAATGGAATAGACTCACGCCATCCTTTTACTGTATTTTCATTTAATTTGGCGGTCATCTCAGTTTCTATAAATCCTGGAGCGATGACGTTACTTCTGATATTACGAGAACCCAACTCCAAAGCCACAGATTTTGAAAAACCAATAATACCTGCTTTAGAAGCTGCATAATTGGCCTGACCGGCATTTCCTTTTACACCAACTACAGAACTCATATTGATGATTGAACCTTTACGTTGCTTTAGCATGGTACGTTGAACAGCTTTGGTCATATTAAAAACAGATTTTAGATTGACTTCAATAACCTTATCAAAATCCTCTTCGCCCATACGCATCAGCAAATTATCTTTTGTGATTCCAGCATTATTCACCAAAATATCAATGCTTCCAAAGTACTCTAACACATCGTCTGCTAATTTTTGGGATTCTGTAAAATCGGCCGCATTACTTTGGTATCCTTTAGCCTTAACTCCTAAATCAATTAATTCTTTTTCCAACGCATTTGCTGATTCTACCGAAGAACTATAGGTAAATGCAACGTTTGCACCGTGTGCTGCAAAAGCCTGTGCAATACCTTTACCTATTCCTCTGCTTCCTCCTGTAATAATTGCTGTTTTTCCTTCTAATAATTTCATAACTATAATTTTAGTAGTGAATGCTATTGTAATTAAGTTTTGCACTCAAACTTGGTTGATAAATCTGTTTTCAAATATAAGAATAAGAAGCTGTTTGAAAACAAAAAACCTCACAAAGTTGTGAGGTTTCATTACATTGTATTATATTTATTTTGCCATGATTTCGGCAACTTTTTTACCGATTTCAGCAGGTGAATCCACAACGTGGATACCACAGGCTCTCATGATTTTCTTTTTAGCTTGGGCTGTATCATCACTACCACCAACAATGGCTCCGGCGTGTCCCATAGTACGTCCGGCAGGTGCAGTTTCGCCAGCAATAAATCCGATAATTGGTTTTTTACTTCCACTTGCTTTATACCAATTGGCTGCATCAGCCTCCAATTGTCCTCCAATCTCACCGATCATCACTACACATTCTGTTTCAGGATCGTTGATCAATAACTCAACCGCTTCTTTGGTTGTAGTTCCGATGATTGGATCACCACCAATACCAATTGCTGTAGTGATACCTAACCCTTGTTTTACAACTTGATCTGCAGCCTCATAAGTTAAAGTTCCCGATTTGGATACAATACCAACGTTACCTTTCTTGAAAACAAAACCTGGCATAATTCCAACTTTTGCTTCTCCAGGAGTGATCACACCTGGACAGTTAGGTCCAATTAAGCGACAGTCTTTAGATTTAATATAACTTGCTACTTTAATCATGTCAGCCACAGGAATACCTTCAGTGATACAGATAATAACCTTAATGCCTGCATCGGCAGCTTCCATAATGGCATCAGCCGCAAAAGCTGGTGGCACAAAAATAATAGAAGTGTCTGCTTTAGCTTGATCTACTGCGTCTTTAACAGTATTAAACACTGGTCTGTCCAAATGACTCTGTCCACCTTTGCCTGGAGTAACACCGCCAACCACGTTAGTTCCATATTCTATCATTTGTCCTGCATGGAAAGTACCTTCACTACCTGTAAAGCCTTGCACAATTATTTTTGAATCTTTATTTACTAAAACGCTCATTTATATTATTTTTTAATTTTAAGACTTCGCAAAAGTAATCCTTTTAACAGCATTTATGAAGTCTTTATTGAATTTTTATTTCTAACAATTATTTATAACTATACGTATTATACTTGTCAACTTAGCTAATTTTAAAACCTCTATAAAGTTTATCTTATTTTACTCTAAAGATGATACTAAAACTTGCTATAATAACATTATTTATTTGTTTTCAATTGCTCCAAAAGTTCTGGAATTCGCTTAATAAAAGCCTTATCCTTCAATTCTTTTTTAGCCTCCTGAACTGGAGTTCCCCAATAGGTTTTACCACCTTTAAGAGATTTACTTATGCCTGTTTGTGCATGAACTACCGCATTTGCTCCAATGGTTATTCCACTAGCGCTTCCTACTTGGCCCCATAAGGTGACCTCATCTTCAACTACCACACAACCGGCGATACCCACTTGTGAAGCAATCAAGCATTTTTTGCCAATTACGGTATCGTGCCCAATTTGGATTTGATTATCCAGTTTTGAGCCTTCACCAATAATAGTATCACCGGTAACACCTCTATCAATGGTACAAAGGGCACCTATATGAACATTGTCCTTAACAACGACGCGACCTCCAGAAATTAATTGATCAAAACCCTCGGGGCGTTTTTTATAATAAAATGCACTTGCTCCCAAAACCGTACCCGCATGAATGGTAACGTTATCACCAATAATCGTATCATCATAGATGATGACATTAGGATGAATCAAACAATTATCACCAATATGTACATTATTACCTATAAAACAATTGGGTTGGATCACAGTGTTTTTTCCAATTACAGCTGAATCTGAAATACTTTTAGATGCACTTCTAAACGGGTTAAAATGCTGAGTAAGTTTATTAAAATCCCTAAATGGATCATCGCTAATAAGCAATGCTTTTCCTTCCGGACATTCAACTTCCTTATTGATCAATACAATAGTTGCAGCCGATTTTAACGCTTTATCATAGTATTTTGGATGATCGACAAACACGATATCACCAGGCTCAACAACATGGATTTCATTCATGCCCAATACAGGAAAATCATCATTACCTATATAAGATGTGTTGATGATCTCTGCAATTTCCTTTAAGGTATATGGTTTTGGAAACTTCATTGCTATTTAGTATTAAATTGCACACCATTAAAAGTTGCAACAGGATTTGTTAAGAAACATCAATTGATGTCAAAATTTATTCCTTAACGCGTTCTCTGTACGTACCTTTTTCAGTTTCAATTCTAATTTTATCGCCTTCATTAATGAACAGTGGTACATTTATTTCTGCTCCTGTTTCAACTGTAGCAGGTTTTGTTGCATTGGTTGCCGTATTGCCCCTAACACCAGGCTCTGTAGAAGTAACTTCTAAAGTTACTGTTGCTGGCATCTCTACCGAAAGCGGCATGCCATCTTCGGCATTGATAAGAATGGTAACGACTTCACCTTCTTTCATTAAATCAGAACGATCTAAAGCGGTTTCCAACAATCTAATTTGCGAATAATCTTCTTGGTTCATGAAATGGTAATATTCACCATCATGGTATAGAAATTGAAATTTATGTGTTTCTACACGAACGTCGTCAATTTTATGACCTGCAGAAAACGTATTTTCCAATACTTTTCCGTTAGTTACACTTTTCATTTTAGTTCTAACAAACGCTGGTCCTTTTCCAGGTTTAACATGTAAAAACTCAACGATCTTATAAATATCATTATTGTACCTAATGCACAATCCATTGCGTATATCTGCTGTAGTTGCCATTTTATAATTCTATATTGTAATTTGTTTATAATTATATTTTTTGGATTTCTATTATAAATCTAACTTGATTTGAAATAGCCTTTCATAATTCCGCGGTGCGAATTTTTTATGAATTGTAAAATCTCGTCACGCTCTGGTGTGGCCTCCATCTCTGCTTCTATAATTTCTGAAGCCTGTGTGTTATTGTAATTTTTTTGATAAAGAATGCGATAAATATCTTGAATTTCCCTGATTTTATCCGAAGAAAAACCACGACGTCGTAATCCCACCGAATTAATCCCCACGTAAGACAAAGGTTCTCGTGCGGCTTTTACATAAGGCGGTACATCCTTACGGACTAAAGATCCTCCGGTCACAAAAGCATGGTTACCAATTGAACAAAACTGATGTACGGCAGTCATTCCTGCCAAAACCACGTAATTTCCAATCACCACATGACCTGCAAGTGTACTATTATTTGAAAAAATACAATTATTACCAATCACACAATCGTGTGCTACGTGGCAATAGGCCATGATGAGGCAATTATCTCCAATAACGGTTTTCATTTTGTCGGTAGTACCTCTATTAATGGTCACACATTCCCTAATGGTCACATTGTTACCAATTTCGGTAGTGGTATCTTCATCTTGATATTTTAAATCTTGAGGAATTGCAGAAATCACTGCTCCTGGAAAAATATTACAATTTTTACCTATACGAGCGCCTTCCATAATGGTCACGTTACTCCCTATCCAAGTCCCATCGCCAATTACCACGTTATTATGTATGGTTGTAAAAGGATCAATCACAACATTCTTTGCTATTTTAGCTCCAGGATGTACATATGCTAGTGGTTGGTTCATTTCCTTGATTTTATTTTTTTTATGTTCTTTTAATTGGCTTAGCAACTATCTGATTTTAATTGATAATTTAATTTATTATTTCACTTTGGAAATCTGAGCCATTAATTCGGCTTCGGCACAAAGTTTACCGTTTGCAAAAGCATAGCCTTGCATATGGCAAATACCTCTTCTGATAGGTGTGATAAGATCACATTTAAAGATTAACGTATCGCCTGGGACCACTTTTTGCTTAAATTTCACTTTATCAATTTTCATGAAAAATGTCAAATAGTTTTCCGGATCCGGAACGGTGCTCAAAACAAGAATACCACCTGTTTGTGCCATGGCTTCTACTATTAAAACTCCAGGCATTACGGGAGCTCCCGGGAAATGCCCTGCAAAGAAAGGCTCATTCATAGTGACGTTCTTCATACCGATGACGCCAGAATCTGTCAACTCAAAAATCTTATCGATCAACAAAAACGGTTGTCGGTGTGGCAACATATCCATGATTTGATTGATATCCATTAATGGATCTTGGTTCAAATCGATCACAGGAACATTGCTCCTTCTTTCGTTTCTGATGATTTTTGACATTTTTTTAGCAAACTGCGTATTAATAAAATGTCCCGGTTTATTAGCGATGACCTTGCCTTTTAAACGGATACCAATAAGTGCCAAATCGCCAATAACATCCAAGAGTTTATGACGTGCAGCTTCATTGGGATGGTGTAATGTCAAATTGTCCAGAACACCATTTGGTTTAACAGCAATATTATCCTTTTTAAAAGCAACCTTCAATTTTTCCATTGTTTCTGTTGATAGTTTTTTATCCACATAAACAATGGCATTATTAAGATCGCCACCTTTTATTAATCCGTGCTCCAATAGCATTTCAATTTCGTGCAAAAAACTGAAGGTTCTTGCGTTTGAAATATCCTCCTTAAAATCGTGAATAGTACTTAACGTGGCATTTTGGGTGCCCAATACTTTTGTTCCGAAATCGACCATCGTAGTCACTTGATACTCTTTGGATGGCATGATTATAATTTCACTTCCCGAATCTTCATCAAAATAAGTAACAACATCTGTAACGACGTATTCTTCTCTAAAACCATCTTGCTCAACAAGGCCAGCCTCTTCAAGAGCTTCCACAAAAAACTTAGAAGACCCATCCATGATTGGTGGTTCAGAAGCATCTAATTCTATAATAACGTTGTCGATGTCCATTCCAACAAGCGCTGCCAGAACGTGCTCTGAAGTTTGAACTACCACGCCGTTTTTTTCTAAACACGTACCACGTTGGGTATTGGTAACATAATTAGCATCCGCTTCAACCAATGGCGCACCTTCAAGGTCAATGCGCTTAAATGTATATCCAGAATTCACTGGTGCAGGCAAGAATGTAAGTGTTACATTATTACCTGTATGCAATCCAACACCCGTTAGAGAAACCTCCTTTTGGATTGTTTTCTGTTTGATGTCTGTCTTAACTATTCCCATTTATTTTCTTATCCATTTTGTTAATTTCCTTCATTACTATAGGTAACTTTTTAAAATACACATAAGATTTATTATAATCGGCGTAGGCAAATGCCGGAGAACCTTGAAGTACTTCGCCATCCTTGACATTTCGTCCAACACCAGACTGTGCTTGTATTTTTACGTTATTGCCAATAGTGATATGTCCAACAATTCCTACTTGGCCACCAATAATACAGTTTTCTCCAATTTTGGCAGATCCTGCTACACCGGTTTGTGCAGCAATAACCGTATTTTTACCTATTTCGACATTATGTGCTATTTGAATTTGATTATCCAATTTTACACCTTTCCTTATAATTGTAGAACCTAAAGTTGCTCTATCAATAGTTGTTGCTGCTCCAATATCCACAAAATCCTCTAAAATCACATTTCCTGTTTGTGGTACTTTTGAATATTCTCCCAGCTCATTTGGTGCAAAGCCAAAGCCATCGGCACCGATGATAGCACCCGAATTAATAACACAATTATTCCCAACAATACAATCAAAATACACCTTTGCACCCGCAAATAAAACAGTGTCATTTCCAATTTTAACATTGTCCCCAATATAGGAATTTGGAAATATTTTGACATTATTTCCAATCCTAACATTTTCACCTATATAAGTAAAGGCTCCAATATAAACATTATCACCATAAATAGCCGTTTCCGAAATATGGGAAGGTTGTTCAATACCAAATTTATTGAGTTTTGCTTGATTGTAATATTCCAAAAGTCTTGAAAATGATTTGTAGGCATCATCCACTTTTATAAGTGTAGTGCTTATTTCATTTTCTGGTTCAAAAGTTTTATTGACAATGGTTATAGATGCTTTGGTAGAATAGATGTACGATTTATACTTGGGGTTGGCTAAAAATGTCAACGACCCTTCTGTCCCCTCTTCAATCTTGGAAAGTTTTGAGACCTCGATATCTGGATTGCCAACAATTTCGCCCTCCAAAATCCCTGCTATTTGTAATGCTGTAAATTTCATCAACCGCAAAAATAGAAAAAATGTACCATATATTGATGTTTGTCCTTCTTAATATCGTTCAAAGAAACATAGGTACAGGGTTTAAAATTATATTACTGTTTTAATTATTTTTAACAATAGATACAATTTACTGAAAACCAATAAAAAGGATTATTCCTTTGGATAGCAAATGTAAAATTTTGTTACTGGTTTTGAAAGTGCTTTTAAGTTTAGCTGGTCGGATGCTTTTACAATATCCTGTATTTTACCGGATTTATACAAGATATTAATATGTTGTGCCCCCAATTGATACGCCTGATTTGTAATTTCTCCGGTAAACACAAAATACGATGCTTCTTCGGCACTAATATTATGCTGCTTCATTAGTCTGTCCTTATAAGTATTTACATTTTCGATTTTGTGCTTTTTGTTTTTTAATTTTACTTTAAGCAAATCCCTGTTAATTATCATTGAACAGATATTACTTAGTACAAAATCTTCATGGTTTTGCCATTCTTTCATTGCAGACACAATATCATAATCATCCAAAAGCGAAAAAACATCGAGTGTTTCTGATGTGAAATTTGAATGGTTAACTTCTTTTTTAAGAAAATAATCCAAAGCACTACTTGCCTTTAGGACAACGCCTCTATTTGTAAGCTCTTTTGCGCGTTTTAAAACGCGCATTAAAAGCTGTTCGGCAACAATACTTGTTTTGTGCAAATATACCTGCCAATACATCAACCGTCTTGCGACCAAAAACTTCTCGACACTATAAATTCCCTTTTCCTCAACCACCAACTCATCATCCACAACGTTGAGCATGGTAATCAAACGTTCGGCATTAATATTTCCCTCGGCAACACCGGTATAAAAACTATCACGTTTTAAATAATCCGCACGATCCATATCCAACTGGCTGGAAATAAGCTGACCCATGAATTTTCGGTGATATTCTCCTTTAAACATCTGAATGGCCAGCGTTAAACTTCCGTTAAATTCGACATTTAAACGCTCCATAAAAAGGAGTGAAATAGCCTCATGGGAGATGCCTGTTACAATGCTATGTTCCATGGCATGACTGAAAGGACCATGTCCAATATCATGCAAAAGAATGGCAACCAACAGAGCATTTTCTTCTTCCCTTGAAATGTCAACACCTTTAAAAACAAGGGTATTTATGGCTCTTTGCATTAAATGCATACACCCTATGGCATGATGGAACCGGGTATGATGTGCGCCGGGATATACCAGATACGTCATGCCCATTTGCGAAATTCGCCGCAAGCGTTGAAAATACTTATGGTCGATTAAATCAAAAATCAACGAATTTGGTATTGTAATAAATCCGTAAATTGGGTCGTTGAATATTTTGAGTTTGTTTACTTTATTCAAACTTGAAAAATTTAAGCATTAAATTATACACAAAGATACATGAACAACATAAACATTCTTTGGGTTGACGACGAAATTGACATGTTAAAACCCCATATACTCTTTTTAGAAAAAAGGGACTACAAGATTACCACTTGCAAAAGCGGTACTGAAGCTTTAGAAATCATTGAAAACACCAACTTTGATATTGTCTTTTTGGATGAAAACATGCCAGGTTTAACAGGCTTGGAAACTCTGAACGAAATTAAGGAGCGTCGTGCCAATCTCCCTATTGTAATGATCACCAAAAGTGAGGAAGAATATATTATGGAAGAGGCCATTGGTAATAAAATTGCAGATTATCTGATAAAACCCGTAAATCCTAATCAAATTTTACTGAGTTTAAAAAAGAACTTGGACCACTCCCGATTGGTTTCAGAAAAAACAACCTCCAATTATCAACAAGAGTTTAGAAAAATCGCTATGGATATGGCCATGGTGAATAGTCATGATGAATGGGCCGATTTATATCAGAAACTAATTTACTGGGAGCTTCAACTTGAAGACATTGAAGACGTTGGACTTACAGAAATCCTAAAATCGCAAAAAACCGAAGCCAATGCACAATTTGGAAAATTTATAGAAAAGAATTACGTCAATTGGTTTACCGACAATGCCGATGCCCCAACGATGTCACATAACGTTTTTAAAAACAAAGTTGTGCCAGAACTAAGTGATACACAATCCACCTTGTTAATTGTTATTGACAATTTGCGCTATGACCAATGGAAAGCCTTCGAACCCAATATTAACAGTTATTATAAAAAAGTATCCGAAAGTTCATTTTACAGCATTCTACCAACAGCCACACAATATGCTCGAAATGCTATTTTTTCAGGCCTAATGCCACTAGAAATGGAAAAGCGCCATCCAGAATACTGGAGAAACGACATTGATGATGGCGGTAAAAATCTTTATGAAGCTGAGTTTTTGACAGCCCAACTCAAACGATTGGGCCTACAGAATTTAAAAACTGAATATCATAAAATCACCAATCTCCAATCAGGAAAAAAACTGGTTGAAAATTTCAAATCCCTTAAAAACAATGATCTTTCTGTTATTGTTTACAATTTTGTAGATATGCTTTCACACTCCAAAACCGAAATGGAAATGGTCAAGGAATTAGCATCTAATGACAAAGCATATCGTTCTCTCACTTTGAGCTGGTTTAAAAACTCGCCATTATTGGAAATGATTCAAAAAGCACAACAACTGGGCTTTAAATTGATCCTTACCACCGACCACGGGACTATTAATGTAAACAATCCTTCAAAAGTAATTGGAGATCGCGATACCAGTTTAAATCTGCGCTATAAAACAGGGCGAAGCCTCACCTTTGAAGCCAAAGACGTGTTTGCAATCAAGGATCCCAAAACTATCCTACTACCTTCCATAACGATGAGTAGTTCCTTTATTTTTGCAAAAAGCGATATTTTTTTGGCGTATCCCAATAATTACAACCATTACGTAAGCTACTACAGAAACACATACCAACATGGTGGTGTTTCTTTAGAAGAAATGATCATTCCATTTGTTGTTTTTAACCCGAAATAAATCTATATAATACACATAAAGACGATGAAATGCACAATTTATTAGTTTTTCTCATATTTTATGTATATTATTGCAACATAAATCAAATTGAATATCTACCACATGGAATGCAAATATTATATTGATGATATTGAAACAATTGCAGAAACCATATTGAAACATGCAACATCCAAAACACTTTTGTTTTACGGTGAAATGGGTGTTGGGAAAACAACTTTGATTAAAGAATTATCTAAACAATTGGGAAGTTTTGAGAACATAAATAGCCCTACATTTTCAATTGTAAATCAATACGAAATACCCGACGGTCTTATTTATCATTTTGATTTATTTAGAATAAAAGATGAACAAGAAGCTCTAGATTTTGGGATTGAAGACTATTTATTTTCCCAAGAGTGGATTTTTATTGAATGGCCAGAAAAATTAGGAAATTTACTTCCGGATTTTTTTAACAATATTGAAATTACGGCAAATATTGATGGCTCTAGAACCCTAAAAATGGGAGTAAAAACAAACTTAACCAAACAAATAGCAAAAATGCAGTAAAAAACTTGAATAAATTTAGCAGCCACACCCCGCGTCAAACATGAAAAGTACGGAAAAACCGTAACGTATAAGTGATTTTAGCAATTGTTTTTAACATTTGATTAACAGTGATTTTATATTGTTAAACTTAAGTTTGAACCAATTAATTAAATCCCTTGAATTATGAAAACAAAAAAGTACATGATTGCCTTGGCAATTTTCGGTGGTGCGTTGTTCACTGCACAAGCTACAAATCTTATTGACCTCAATGAACAAACCACAACAGAAATTGAAAGAAATAGAATTATCGTTCCGAAATGGGGATAAGAAAAAGTTTTTAATGGGTAGCATTATAGCAACTATTATTGCTGCTACTCCTTATTTATTTTACCTTTATGAAAGTGTTCCAGACGAGCAAGTTTGGGACACTTTTTTATTTACTTATGATAGCAAGAATTATGGAAGTGTTTTTGTATTAGCTTGGACATTAACCAATAAAACAATACCATTATTACTTATGTTTATCTGGTTTTTCACTTGTCGCCATTGGTGGTATCATGTTCTATTAGTCCCGATTGCGATGTTTTCATTTCAAATTTTCACTATTTTTAATGAAGATTTAAGTTATGTGGACAGCAATCAGATCCTATTTTTAATTCCGATCATGGCGATAATTATTCCTTCTATCTATCTAATAAGAGCTAAGGTTTTTAACAAAATCAATGATGCTGGTAAAACAATGCAAGAATTAGAGGATGAGTTTAAAATCAAGCCTAAAGGTGTTTTCAACTCTATCAAGGAATATTTCTAAAAACTATTATTATGGCATTTCCAATTGGTAAGTGTCTAATGACCTCTTAAAATATTTGATAACGATTAATTTTATCATTCACTAAAAAATCAAAAAATAGTTGTAATTTGACTCATTATTTTAAAATCAAATGAGCAAATCCATTTCTCCTTTTACTAGAGCACAATTACTTCCACAAGAAGAAACCTTAGAAATCTTTAAAAAAAAAGGAAATCTGTTTATTGGTATTCCAAAAGAGACTTATTTTCAAGAAAAACGCGTCTGTTTAACTCCTGATGCAGTTTCTGCTTTAGTATCCAATGGCCACCGTGTTATGGTGGAAGCAGGCGCAGGAGATGGTGCCAATTTTAGGGACCATTTATATAGCGAAGCTGGTGCTGAAATAACAAAAGACAAGGCCAAAATTTTTGCATGCCCTATTATTTTAAAGGTAGAGCCGCCCTCTTTAGATGAAATTAAACTCATCAATCCACAGACTTTATTAATATCAGCACTTCAGTTAAAAACGCAGAGCAAAAAATATTTTGAAACTTTGGCCACAAAGCGCATTACGGCATTGGCCTTTGAGTTTATTAAAGACGAGGATGGAGCCTATCCAGCAGTGAGATCGCTAAGTGAAATTGCAGGTACTGCCTCCATTCTTATTGCTGCCGAACTATTATCGAATATCAATGGTGGCAACGGATTGATGTTTGGAAATATTAGCGGTGTTCCACCTACAGAAGTGGTCATCATTGGCGCAGGTACTGTTGGTGAATTTGCCGCACGCTCAGCAATTGGATTAGGGGCAAACGTTAAGATTTTTGATAATTCTATTACAAAGCTTCGCACCGTACAAGCCAATTTAGGAAGGACCATTTACACCTCTACCCTGCAACCCAAAAACTTAATAAAAGCTTTAAAACGATGTGACATTGCCATTGGTGCCGTGCGAGGTGTTAACCGATCACCAATTGTTGTGACCGAAGCCATGGTAGATTGTATGAAAACCGGAGCGGTCATAATTGACGTAAGTATTGACATGGGAGGTTGTTTTGAAACCAGCGAAGTTACAACCCACGATAAACCTACTTATGAACATAATGGCATTGTACATTATTGCGTACCAAATATTCCCGCACGATATTCCCGATCGGCATCAGTATCAATCAGTAATATCTTCACACCTTACTTATTGAAAATTGCAGAAGATGGAGGTATAGAAAATGCCCTTCGTTTTGATCGCGGTTTAAAAAATGGATTGTACTTTTACCACGGTGTTTTAACAAACAAATCGGTTGCCGATTGGTTTGATCTAAAATACAGTGACGTCAATCTTTTAATTTTTTAATAATGAAATTCATACATCGCATCGGCTACTATTTGGGCGGCTTTTCTATTGGTCTAATTATTTTAGCGTTTTTTTTAAGTGGAAAGAAAACGTCATGTGCTTATGGACCTAACGCAAGAACCATAAAGAACATTTCGCAGAAACAAAAAATCTATTCTGATGATGCCATTTTAACAATGCAATCGTTTGAAATAGACACAACCATAGTTTCTGATTTAATTAAGTACGGCGATGTCAATTTTTCTGAAAGTGATACCAAAGCTGAGGATTGTAAAACCTACATTATCAAAAACAACTATAAGAATCAAAATTTCAGGCTGCAAATTAAAAACTGTGATTCATCGGCCACCATTGAATCTATCAATGCTTATTGAAATGAAAAAGATTACATATAATTTGTTTTATGACTTTTTAACCATTTATTAAATGCAGTGATAACTATATCATCATAATCCAGGTTGATTATATTTAAGATTTCAACTCTATTTTTTAGCCAAAAACAAACAACAAGATGTGCGGTATTTATTTAACTAACATTCCTTATAATGATAATGAAGTAAGAACTAAACTTAATTCAATTTCTTTTAGAGGACCAGATTTTACAGGAATCCACAAAGTAAACAATCTAACATTTGGCCATGTACGACTATCTATATTGGATTTAGATCCAAGATCAAATCAGCCTATGACGTCTGAGAATCTTACAATTGTTTATAATGGGGAAATTTATAATTACAAAACCATAAAAAAAGAACTTCTTGACTTAGGATATTCCTTTAATACGGAGAGTGATACTGAGGTTTTATTAATTGGCTATAAGCATTGGGGAAAAAACATTCTTGACAAATTAAATGGCATGTTTGCTTTTTCTATTTACGATTTAGTCTCTAATAAAATCTTTTCGGCACGAGATAGACTTGGCGTTAAACCTTTTTATTATTCTTGGAATGATGATAAGCTTGAAATTTGTAGCCAAATAAAACCTATGCTAGCAGGTAAGAAAATCAATGATGATGCAGTTTCAATGTTTTTGGACTGCATGTTTATCCCAAGCCCATACACCATTGTTGAAGGTGTATATAAATTACCGGCTGGTAATTATATGGAATTTGATCTAAATACCAATAATTTTACTATTAATGAATATTGGAATTTAAAACCGGTCAAAATAAAGGATATTTCTTACGAAGATGCAAAAAATGAACTTCACGATCTATTATTAGATGCTGTTAGAATTAGACTTCAATCTGATGTTCCGATTGGTTCTTTTTTATCAGGCGGAATTGACTCGGCCCTAGTATCAAGTATTGCAGCAAGGGTCTCAGATTCACAAATCAGTACTTTTTCTATTGGATTTGATAATCCTGAATATGATGAAAGCAAAATAGCCGAACAATACTCACAAATCCTAAAAACAAAGCACAAATCTACTGTTTGTAATCCCAGTGATTTCCTAAGTCTTATTCCAAAACTTACAGAGGTATATGATGAACCGTTCGCAGACAGTTCTGCCCTTCCTTCATTATTGTTAAATAAAGTAACTAAGGAATATGTTACAGTCGCACTCTCTGGAGATGGTGGCGATGAAAGTTTTATTGGCTACAACCATTTTGATTCACTTGTAAAGAACCAAAAAATAATTGATCTTCCATACCCCATTAGAAAATTCATAGCAAGTTCTGGAATACTGAAATTTCTCGGGATGAATACACACAGAATTCAGAATGCGTTAAAAACAAAAACTAGAAACGATTTTATTGAAAATATTTTTTCGAGAAAAGGATTTCTTTTAAAGAAAAAAAATCAGGACTATATGAAGTATTATCAAGGTTATAAAACTTGGTCAAATATTTTTTTACAAAAAGCCGCTGATTTGAATATAAAACTATGGCTAGAGAACGACAGTAATGTAAAGGTAGATAGAGCTAGTATGGCATACTCTGTTGAAGTCAGGAGTCCATTTTTAGATTATAGAATAGTAGAATATGCAAGAACACTCCCTATAAATTATAAATATGAAAAGGGAAGGCAAAAAAAGATTTTGCGTGATATCCTAAAGGAATATATTCCAGAAGAAGTTTTTGACCAACCAAAACGAGGCTTCTCTGTACCAATTGGAGATTGGATGCGAACCGAATTAAAAGAAGAATTCTTAAAATCCCTCAACGATGATTTCTTAAATATGGTTCCCAATCTCGATGTTGCCAAATTTAAACTTCTCTTATCCGAACACATGGAACAGAATATAGACCATACAATGCATATCTGGAAATTATATGTTTTGAGTAAATGGTATGAAAAGTATCAATTTTAACAAAGA
>NZ_DATJCY010000116.1:0-13826 GCF_035577925.1 Gelidibacter sp.
ATTGAAAGAAGTTAGCCGTCAAGGAATCGATATTATATTAACACCACGAGAATATCAAATTCTTGAAAAACTTCTGGAATCTAAAGGTGAAATCGTTTCCAAACAAACGTTGGTGCAGCAAATTTGGGGAAAGTCTTTTGACGCCAATACTAATACTATAGAGGTTTATATCAATTTTCTGCGTAAAAAAATAGATCGTCCATTTGGTAAAGAATCCATAAAAACCAAAATAGGTTATGGTTATTATTTTGAAGACTGATGAGTATTAGACGAAAAATATTACTGTATTTTTCTGCAACTATTATTAGTTTGTTGGGCATAACCCTGTTTTTTATCTACACCCTTTTTTACGAGTTTCGAGAAGAGGAATTTCAACAGAAACAGAAACAGAAAATCACTTCTACCATAAAGTTTCTTACAGAGATCAAACAGGCCGATGAATCAATTATTCAGGCCTTGGATCGCATTAGTATTAATGAGTTTTATGATGAAAAACTTTTGATTTTTGATGCTGCTAAAAACTTGATTTATTCCAGCATTGATGATTTGCAGATTCCTGATAAAGAGGTTAATGGCATTTTAAATGTGCTCACTATTGCGCATCCATGGTTGGAAACCAAAGACGATTTATATGACGTTGTCGGAGTATATGTCGAGTATAATAACAATACTTATTATGGCATTAATAAAGCCTTTGATGAATCGGGGTATTCTAAATTGGACTTTTTGCGCTATGTTTTAATTTTCACATTTCTGGGCATTTCATTGGCCATTATTTTAATAGCGTATTATTTATCTCGGATTATCGCTGAACCGATTGTGGATATTACCGAAAAAATTACCGATTACAATTTTGATACGCTTTATATTCCTATTGAAGTGAAACGTTCGGAGAATGAAATTGTGGTTTTGGCCGAACAGTTCAATAAACTTATGAAACGCATGAAAGAAGCGGTTTCCTTTCAAAAACATGCCATCAATCACATTTCACATGAATTGAAAACACCCATTGCCGTTTTGGTTTCCAATTTTGAACGCATGGAAAAAGAAACCGATTTGGAGGTTTTAAAAACGCAGATCCATCGTCAAAAAGAAGATACCAAAAGTTTAAGTGAAATTATAAATCTGTTATTGGAACTTTCTAAAACCGATACTGGACAAAGTATTCCAAAAACTGAAATCCGTGTGGATGAGCTCATTTTTGATACCATAGATGAATTGGCACAACTCTATCCCGATTTTGAATTTTCATTGGATTATTTAGGGAATACAGATAACGAGGCGTTATTGACCATACAAGGTTCTGCAAGACTTTTAAAAGCTGCATTTACCAATTTGATGTTAAATTCTATTCATTATAGCTCTAACAAAGAAGGGAATATTCAAATCATAACAGGTGAAAACCAGCTTCAAATCGATTTTATAAATAAAGGGCCGGTTATTGCGCCCGAAGAGCAGAAGTACTTGTTTCAACATTTCTTTAGAGGTAAAAACAGTAAGGGCAAATCGGGTTTTGGTTTGGGCTTGGTTTTTATCCATAAAATTATTTCCCAACACGATGGTCATGTTTCTTATTCGACCGACGGAAAACATTTGAACAAGTTTTCGGTCATCTTTCCATTACAAAATAGTTGATTTTTGAAAGAAACCTTAAGCTAAACTTTATCCATTTTAAGGTCTTTTTAAGGTCGTTTTGAAGTCTTTTGCCAGATGAAATGGAAAGATAAAAAACGAACTCCCAACATTCATAATCTCAAAATGAATGTTTTAATAGGCTTATTGATCACAATAAGCTGGAATGGATTTGCTCTAACTCAGCAAAAAGATACGCTTAAGTTAAGCAGGCAGCAGTATGAAGCGGTTTTCTTAAAGCAAAATTTAGTGTTGATGGCCGAGAAATTTAAAATTGATCAGGCAGAAGCTTTCGTGCTACAGGCTAAACTTTGGCCCAACCCCAATTTGACGCTCGAAGATGTTAATTTATGGGCTACCAAAAAACAACTCTCTTATTTGGACGAACCTTTACCTTCGGTTTTTGGAAGTGCAGCAAAGAACACTCAGTTTTCAGTGAGACTGGAACAGCAGATCATGACCGCAGGAAAACGTAAAAAGCAGATTGCCTTAGAAAAAGTAGGGGTCAAAGTAGCTGAACAAGAATTTGAGGAACTTTTACGCCAATTAAAATACGATTTTAGAAACACGCTTACTGAGTTGCAGTATCTGCAATTATATAGCAAGGTGTTTTTAAAACAACGCGATTTGGTCCAAAATCTTTTAACAGCTTATAAAAAACAGTTTGAAAGCAATTATATCAGTAAAGGGGATTTTATGCGACTTCAAACACTGCAACTGGAACTGTCCAAACAAATAATTGAGCTTGATAAAGAGCAAAATGAAAAGGAAAAGGATTTAAAAATTCTTTTGAGTATTACTGATCATGCGTCTTTGTTTGTGCTGGAAGATGATTTCACGCCAAATCTTCAAAAACTTGAAAGTATTGAATTCCTAAATCTTGAAGACGAAATTTTCGCACACCGACCGGATGTGAAGTTGGTTGAATTAGAAAATGAGCAGCTCAAAAGTTTGTTGATCTATGAAAAAGCACAAGCCATTCCTGATGTTAGTTTTAGTACTTCGTACGATAGGGGCGGAGGCGTTTGGCCAAGCTTTTTTGGTTTCGGTATATCCATAGATTTACCGTTTTTTAATAGAAATCAAGGTGCTATTAAACATGCGCATTTCGGAATTGAGAATACAACCATGCGATTTGATGACATCCGTTTACGTGTCAAAGCCGAATTTAATCAGCATTACAAAGACTTTCTTTCGGCATTGGCATTTTACCAAACTATAGATGTTGATTTTGAAAAGGATTTGGACACCATTTTTGAAAGTTATACCAAAAATTTTATCAGTCGAAATATAAGCTTGTTGCAGTATTTGGATTTTCAGGAAGCTTATCTGGAAAACAAAAAAATTATCCTTGAGTCCAAAAAAGAGATCCATCTTCATTTAGAAACACTTCAATATACCATCGGAAAAGAAATTTAAATACCATGAAAATATATAATATTAAAAAATTGAATATCAATATAATAAACCGTTTTTCTGTTTTTTTATTGCTGCTATTGCTTGTTTGTAGCTGTTCGCAAAATAAAAAAGAAAATGAAGTAGCGGTAGAAACTGGCTTTTGCCTCAATGATTTTATGAAGGACGATATCCTAAAAGTGGCTGTCGTAAAAAAACCAATTTCAGAATCTATTTTGTTAAATGCCAATGTAGAATCCAACCCAGATAAAACAGTGCATTTTGTGAGTTTGGTAAGTGGCGTCATCACTAAAACCTATTTCACGTTAGGTGAAGAAGTTAAAAAAGGACAGTTGCTTTTAGAAATGATGAGCAGTGAATTAAGCAGTTTAAGTTCACAGAAATTGAGTGTTCAATCTCAAATTCTTGTAGCACAACGCGAATTGGAATCTGTTCAAGAAATGCACAACGATAAAATAGCGTCACAACGCGATTTAATTGAAGCACAAAGTAATCTTGATGTTCTTAAGGCCGAGTTGCAAAATATCAATGCACAATTAAATTTATTTAGTGGCAGTAGTGACCGTGGTGTGTTTCAGGTTAAAGCACCAAGTACAGGAACCGTTATCAGTAAAAATGTGGCTCCGGGAATGCAGATTTCGGCAGAAAGCGATCCGCTTTTTACGATTTCTGATTTAGGTGAAGTCTGGATTATGGCCAATATCTATGCCGGTAATATTCCGTATGTAAAGAAAGATATGCCAGTGGAAATCACTGTTGATGCTTATCCTGACGCTTTGTTTTCTGGTAAAATTAATTCCATTTCACAGGTTTTTGATTCCAATGAACGTGTTCTAAAAGCGCGTATTTTAATGGATAATTCTGACCGTAAGTTAATGCCAGGAATGCTCGTGGATGCAAAAGTAGAAAAGGAAGATGGTGTTCTAGCCAATGCAGCTCCAATAAATGCACTGATTTTTGATGACAATCACTATTTTTTAGTGTTCTATAAATCCGATTGTGAAATAGAGATCAGAAAAGTCATTCCTAATGTTCAGAACAGTACCCATGTTTTTTTTGAAAATAGCATTGAAGAAGGCGAGCAAATTATTGTTAAAAATCATTTGCTGATTTATAACCATCTAAAAGCCTTAAAATAACTACGAATCATGAAAAAATTTGTTCAAGGTATTGTTGGTTTTTCCTTAAAAAACTCCACGATTGTATTTTTTCTGACTGGCTTATTGCTCGTTGCGGGAATAATTAATTATATCAAAATCCCGATCGAAGCTTTTCCTGATGTAACCAGTACCAGAGCGCGGATCATTACGCAATGGCCAGGTAGAAGTGCTGAAGAAGTTGAGAAATTTATTACACTTCCGGTTTCTAAAGCGATGAATACCATTCCTAAAAAAGCAGAAGTGCGTTCCACATCCTTATTTGGACTTTCGGTGGTAACGGTTATTTTTGATGATGATGTAGAAGATTTTTACGCACAGCAATACGCTTCAAACAGATTGCAAGGTTTGGCTTTACCCGAAGGAAGTGATGCTGAAATTGAACCGCCGTCCGGAGCTACAGGTGAAATTTTTAGATATGTGGTGAAAAGTGATTTGCCTATTAAAGAAATATCTGCCATTCACGATTGGACGATTGAGCGCGAATTGCTGTCTGTTCCTGGTGTGGCAGATGTGGCCAGTTTTGGTGGCGAAGAAAAAATTTATGAAATTCAAATTAATCCAAGCGAATTAAAAAATTATAACCTTTCGCCATTAGATGTTTTTGAGGCTGTTTCTAAAAGTAATATCAATGTGGGCGGCGATGTGATCCAACGTGGCGATCAAGCTTATGCCGTTCGTGGCGTGGGTTTATTGGAAAGTGTTGAAGATATTGAAAACATCTTGATTACGGTTAATGGTTCTACGCCTGTGTTGGTAAAGCATGTGGCCGAAGTGGTTATTGGTGCCAAACCACGATTAGGGCAAGTAGGTCTTGATGATGATAACGATTTGGTTCAGGGTATCGTAATTATGTTGCGTGGCGAAAATCCTGCTGATGTTATTGAAGGTTTAAAATCACGAATCGAGGAGTTGAATACCCGTGTTTTACCAAAAAACGTTGAAATTGTTCCATTTATTGATCGTTCGGAATTAGTAGATGCCACTGTAAGTACGGTGACCAAAAACTTGATTGAAGGCGTGCTTTTAGTATCGCTGATTGTATTTATTTTTCTGTACAATTGGCGCACCACTTTGATTGTAGCCTCAGTGATTCCTTTATCTTTTTTATTTGCGATTATCATGTTGCGCATTCAAGGTTTGCCAGCTAACCTAATTTCTATGGGTGCTTTGGATTTTGGATTGCTTTTAGAAGGCACCTTGGTTATCGTCGAATCGGTTTTTGTGTCACTTCAATTAAAATCACGACTTATCGGAAAAGAAAAATTTTCCAAAATTTCTAAATTGGGCATTATTAAAAAGAGTGTTGGTAAAGTTTCAACGCCAATCTTCTTTGCACTGTTTATTCTGATTATCGCATTAATGCCAATTTTCTCTTTCCAGAAAGTGGAAGGAAAAATGTTTTCGCCTTTAGCTTTTACTTTAGGTTACGCACTTTTGGGTTCGTTGATTTTAAGTTTAACCTACGTGCCAGCGATGTGTAAAGTATTGTTGAAAAATGGCGTTAATGATAAAGAAAGCTTGGTTTCTAAGTTTTTCAATGTGCAATTTTTTAAACTTTTCAAATTTACCGACAACTATGGAAAAGCAACGTTATATACTTTCTGTGGCTTATTGTTGATTTGTTTAGTGAAATTTCATTATTACGGTACGGAGTTTCTGCCAAAATTAAACGAGGGTGCTATTTATGTACGTGCTACTTTGCCCAACAGTATCCATTTGGAGGAGTCGGTTAAATTAGCAGAGAAAATGAAACAAAAAATAAAACAACATGACGAAATTAAATTTGTGTTGACCCAAACCGGTCGTCCCAATGATGGGACCGATCCGACAGGGTTTTTTAATATTGAATTCCACATTCAATTAAAACCTGAAGACGAGTGGAAACGCAATATTACCAAAGATGATCTGTTGGCAGAACTGCGTGCTGATTTGGAAACTTATCCAGGGATTAATTTTGGTTTTAGCCAGCCTATCCAAGATAATGTGGAAGAATATGTGGCTGGTGTAAAAAGTTCATTGGTGATTAAAATTTTTGGTGACGATTTGTTTGAATTGGAGAAAAAAGCCCATGAAGTAGCAGATGCCATTAGAGATGTTGAAGGTGTTACCGATTTGAATGTGTACGAAAATATAGGACAACCAGAATTGCGCATTCAGCTGCATGATAATAAAATGGCGAAATATGGAGTGACGATGTCTGATGCGCAATCTGTAGTAGCCATGGCTATTGGAGGTCAGGCAGCAACTACTTTTTATGAAGGCGAACGTATGTTTGATGTACGAATTAGATATCAAAAACAATATCGTGGCACTGCCGAATCTATTGGAAACATTTTAGTGCCAGTGCTTGATGGGCATCATGTGCCGTTAAAGGAAATTGCAACCATCGATTTTCATACGGGTCCAGCTTTTATCTATCGTGAAGGAAATAGTCGTTATATAGGTGTTGGTTTTAGTATTGAAGGTCGCGATTTGGGAAGTACGATTGCTGAAGCACGTCAAAAAGTAGAAGCCGAAGTTGAAATTCCGTCGTATAGCAAAGTGGAATGGGCCGGTGAATTTGAAAGTAAAGAACGTGCCAGTAATCAGTTGATGATGGTGGTGCCCGTTTCGCTATTGCTAATTCTCTTTTTGTTATATATGAATTTCGGAAATGTGAAAGATACTGTTATTGCAGCGCTTACATTGCCTTTCGCTTTTGTCGGCGGTCTGGTATCCTTATGGATTACAGGAACGGTTTTCGGGATTTCGGCAGGTATTGGATTTATCATTCTTTTTGGAGTTTCTACCATTAACGGACTTATTTTAATAACTGTTATTCATGAAAAACTTCAAGAGCGCCATCATTTAAAGAAAGCAATATCTTTGGGAGTGAAAGAAAAGATTAGACCTATTGTGATGATTGGCTTAATGGGTGCCATGGGTTTATTGCCAGCAGCATTGTCTAATGGAATGGGTTCTGAAATCCAGAAACCCTTGGCGATTATGATTGTGGGCGGAATCTTGATTTGTACTGTGCTTTCATTAACTGTTTTGCCACAGCTGTTTTATTTGGCTTATAAAAAATCAAAAGATTAACGTTGAAAAAGATCTAACAATCCCGATAAATTAACGGGATTGTTAAGATTAAATATAAATATCTAATAATAAGACTTTTAATTTGATAGCTCATGTTTTGAAAGCATTTATAAAATCTTAGAGATGTAAACGGTTATTGGTTTATTCCTTTCCCTTTTGTCTTTCCAATTGTCTTTTGATTTTTTCAATAGCAGATTCAATAGAGTTATCCGGTTCAATGATATTGTATTCGCCCCAGAACTCGGGATCAGAAAAACCGGAAGCTTCATCACTTAAAATTACCGAAGGTCGTAAGGTTTCTTTTCTGGTAAAACTTTCGCTTAAATCCTTTGCCCAATCGGTAATCGCCATCTCGCTGTTTAACGTGTAAATACTGTTAAACAATCGGCCTTTCCAAATCACTTTTATGGTCAATTGAAGATTGCTGTACCCATAATACCATTTGCCATCTTTTAATCTATAATCTATCCTATAAGCTGCTTCTGTCGGATAAACAGTTGCTTTATTGGGTTTCTTTTTAACAAACATTTCAGTGGCCATCTCACGGTTTTCGACATTCAAATTATAAATGGCGCTAATTAATGAAAAGGTTTCTACGTCAATGTAAAGTGTGCCGTAATACATGGGCTCCACTTGATCTGAATGTTGCTTGAATCGCACCACATATACCGATCGGTCATTGATTTCTGTAGGTTTGTCAAATACAAAATCATATTCCAAAAGGTTGTTGTTAGGAAAAATAAACTGTGGATATTTTATCATATCCGCATAAAGTGTGCTATAAGGTCCACCTTGCAATTTGACGGCCAAAGTGTCTAATTTATTGTAATCTGTGCTTTTTCGAGCTTTGATAAGTTTGATTTTATCTGGTTTGGTCGAACTGTAAGGTTCTTTATAAATTTCAACAATGGCTTCAGATAAAGATGCATTACGCCGTCTTTTTTTGATAGTCTCCCTATAGAACGCGGTCATAATGGTTTCTTCATCAAGATAATGCTTTGCTTTTTTGTCTAATGAAGCTTTTACTAAAGCACGTGCATCTTTTGGAGCATTAATTCTTACTTCTGAGAGTTCCATTATAGATTCTTGTAATGAAATTTCGTTGTCACTGTTTTTTAATTCAGAAACAGAAAGTGTTTTGGTTTGATACCCTAAAAATGAAACCGTAATATTCTTGTTTAAATGCACATTGGGCACTTTTAATAAAAATTCGCCATCAGAATTTGTGATGGTGCTAATGTTTGTTTCATCAACACTCAAGGTTGCAAAAGCTAAAGGTGTTTTGGATCTGCTGTCCACTAATTTGCCTTTGAATTCGGTGAAGTTTTGGTTTTTTTCTTGCGCTTGGAAATGAGCGCTCGAAAAAACATTCACTCCAATAAAAACGAAGAAAACAGTCCATAAAAAACGATTTTTTGCAGACCAATGCGCACTATCGATTTTAATTTTCATAACCTTCTAATTTATAGTCTTAAAGTACTAAAAAAAAAGGATTTAAAAGATGTTTTAGCTATAAATATTTTGATTGTTTATTATTCAAAGGCTTTGTTGTTTACGAAGAAAATAGCGTTGACGAAAAACAATTTGCCGTTTTCCCAAAAGTTTCTAAAAAGTACATTGTCTGCCATGTAGATAATGCTACCATTCCCGTGACGTTCTTCACCAAAAACCATTGAGTTTTCAAGGTTTTTCAAGGTGTTCTTTCCTGCAAAGCCAGCTATTTTTTTAGGTTTGTCATTGATATATCCAACATTGTAACCGTCTTCCAATAAGCTATATGCTGCAGTGCCCGATTTTAAGGTATAATAGTTTTTATCATATCCAAATGCCAACGGGTGGGTATGATCTACTTCTATATTGAAAATTGTGCCAGTTATCAAATTATTGGTGTCTTCACGTTCGCGCTCGGCATACGGTGTAAGATTGGCTTTTACAGAAGTGCTGTCATCAGATTCATTTCTTTTTAAACTGAAATCGTCATTGTTTGCAAAAATGTTTAGAGCTCCACCTATAGCGATTATCTTTCCACCTTTTTGGACAAAATCGCTCAATTTTTCGGTATTGGATGTGTTGAAGAAATTTCCATAAAATCCATGCGGAATTACCAAAACGGAATATTTGTTTAAATCCACATCAGCAAAATCGGACGTATTGATTGAGGTGACCGGATAATTTAATTGTTTTTCAAAAAAATGCCAAACTTCGCCATAGCCTAATGACGATGTGTAATTTCCTGAAAGTAATGCAATATTGTGTTTGTTGATCAATTTGACATCTGGAGATCCAAAATCTGGTCCTGACTTTGAAAATCCGCTAGAAACAGAAACCGCTTTTCTTTTAAATTTGTTAGCTGCTGCAATCACGATATCATCAAAATTTTCAACTTTTTTATTATCACCTCGAATGATAATTAAAGTACCCCTATCAAATGACTCTTCCGGATTTTTGGTTGTAAAAGGTCGCTCTGAAAAACGAATTTTGATATTTTGTTTTAATAGCTCAGCTAAAAATTCAGCATCTTTCATGTGGTCCCATTTTAGGACATAGGCTACTGAATTTGAGTTTTTGGTGTTCAGTTGAGGTGTTTTTCCAATAGCCGTTGTTCCTACTAAATTGGTGCTGGCTATGGCATCCAATCCATAGGCAAAAGGAAGGCTCCATGCCGTAATATCATACGTTACCGAATCGGCCAACTTAGTGGTCGGTTCAAATAAAACCTGAACCATTTGTCCTTTTGGCTGATTAGTGCTCACTACCAAATCTTCGGACGTTGTATTGGCTGCACTATTTTTACCATCTTTGTAATTATAGCCTGAAATTTTTCCTGCCGACGCTGTTCCGTATTTAATTTCGTGTAAGTCCAATAAGGATTTTAGGCCGTCAATCTTATCCGAAGAACCCTTCATCACATAGCTCTTATGTTTTAAGTTTTTATTAGCAAAGTATTTTTTGAATTCGGTGATTAGTTTTTCAGCATTTTTGGAAGCTATTTCAACCGTAGATAATCCTGTAATATGATGATGTTCCAAGCGGTCAACTAAGGTTAATACTTCGCCTTCATCATTGCGTACGCCCAATCCAGATTGACCGGCTTGTTCGTAGGTCATCCCAATAGCGCCGAGGTATGTAGGATAAGTATCGCCATAACTTGGGTACAATAAATCAAAACGCTCGCGTGTAAAATATAGCCAGCCATTCGCATCAAAGTATTTGGCATGATTTTCTCCAATTTGCGTTTGGAAATCACGTTGCCAAGTGGTTATGATATCATGATAAGGCTCAGCAGCAGGTGCGAAATAGTAAGGTTCATTGATGCCTTGTTCGTGAAAATCAACATGTATTTGTGGTAGCCATTTATTGTAAATTTTTATTCTGGCCTGAGTTTCTTTTTGCGTTGCCCAAACCCAATCCCTATTGAGGTCAAAAAGATAGTGATTGGAGCGTCCTCTTGGCCAAGGTTCATTCTGTTCGCTGGCCTGTTGATCTATATTATAAGGTGTATTTTTGGTTTGATTGTACCAATTGACATAGCGGTCGCGACCATCAGGATTCATACACGGATCCATGATGATAACCGTGTTTTTTAACCATTCTTGCTTTTCGGTTAAAAGTGTGTAAACGGTTTTCATAGAGGCTTCAGTGCTCGATGCTTCGTTGCCATGAACATTGTAGCTTAGCCATACAATTGCAATATTTTCTGAAGATGAATTTCCGTCGGTTGATTCTGTGTTTTTTAAATGGTTGGTTCTGATACTTTCCAGATTTTTTATGTTTTCTTCGGATGAAATAATAGCGGTATAAAGTGGTCTTCTTTCATTGGTTTCTCCATATTGTTCAAGTTTTACCTGATTGGGCATTTGTGCTGCCACCATTTTAAAGTAATCCACAACTTGATGATGTCTTGAAAATTCTGTGCCTAAGGTATACCCCAAAAAATCGGATGGCGATTGAATTTGTTGTGCTTGTGTTGCCAAGATATTGCTCGTCAGAACAACTAGAAATAGGAATAGTTTTTGCATTTTGTATAAGTGTGAAATATTTTTAGAGTAAAGATACCAACACCAAGTGAATTAACTGAAATTTAAGATGTAAAAAATGCCAAGAGCATTATCTTTACATTTCATTTTTAAAATTGATTATGCCAACCAATTATATCCCATTTAGAGACACTCATTATTTTTCGTCCTTGATCTGCGACTATTTAGATGAAAAGGAGGATTTGAAACCGTTTTACAACCGTTTTCCAACACTCGATAATTTTAAAATCCAAATAGAAGAAAAGCGTAACACTTACAATAAAAATAATAGGGCAGAATTGGTCAAGGCACTTATGTTGCAATATGAAAACTTAAAGATATCTTCTGCAACGCTCACTAATATTGATCTTTTAAAACACGGCACCACTTTTACCGTAACCACAGGGCATCAGTTAAATTTGTTTACGGGACCTTTGTATTTTTTTTACAAGATTATTTCGACCATCAATCTGTGTAAGCAATTAAAGCAGGATAATCCTACGTATAATTTTGTTCCGGTGTATTGGATGGCTACCGAAGATCATGATTTTGAGGAGATTAATTTTTTTAATTTCAAAGGAAAAAAATTACAGTGGAATAAAAATGCATCGGGTGCTGTGGGTAAGCTTGATTTGGATGGTTTGGATGATGTATATGAAGTGTTTGCCGCACAAATGGGTAACAGTGATAATGCGAAATCTTTAAAACAATTGTTTCGCCAAGCTTATCTTGAGCACGATACCTTAACAAAAGCGACCCGGTTTTTAGTAAATAAACTGTTCGCTATATACGGACTTGTTATTTTAGATGGGGATGATCCTATTTTGAAAAAACTATATGTTCCATATATCGAAGAAGAACTCATTAAACAAACGTCTTTTGAGAAGGTGTCAAAAACCAATGAGCAAATCAATAAATTATCGTCCCAATATAAAATTCAGGTCAATCCGAGGGAAATTAATCTGTTTTATCTGAAAGAAAATTTAAGAGAACGGATTTTTGAATCTAATGGTCAATTTGGAGTTTTGAATACCAATATCCGATGGGATAAAGATGAATTGCTTGCTGAAGTCAGAGAACATCCCGAGCGTTTTAGTCCCAATGTGATTTTGCGTCCCATGTATCAAGAAATTATTTTGCCTAATCTGTGTTATATTGGCGGTGGTGGAGAATTAGCGTATTGGTTACAATTAAAATCTAATTTTGAATCCCAAAATGTCACCTTTCCTATTTTATTATTGAGAAATTCCGCGCTACTCGTTTTTGAAAAGCAGATGGAGAAACTTAAGAAACTAAATGTTTCGGTGGAAGATTTGTTTTTGGGTGAAGACGATTTGATGAATAAGGTCACAAAATCCATTTCTGATATTACTATCGATTTTAGCCCGCAAAAAGAACAGCTTCAAAAACAGTTCGAAACGCTATATGTATTAGCAAGTCAAACAGATAAATCGTTTAAAGGTGCTGTTGCAGCACAAGAAGTCAAACAAATAAAAGGTTTAGAAAATCTCGAAAAACGTTTATTGAAAGCTCAAAAACGAAAGCTTGATGATGTCCTGCAACGTGTTAAATTGCTTCAAGATGAATTATTTCCCCGACATAGTCTTCAAGAACGTCAAGTCAATATCTCTGAATTTTATTTAGAATACGGCGAAGGCATTATTCAAACCTTGGTTCAAAACTTAGAACCCTTGAAAGCCGAATTTTTAGTCTTGGACATCTCAAATCAATAGGTCGAAATTATGAAAAGTATGCACAAAATCGACTTGGATTTGATAGAGATGACTCTTGATATCATGAAATATGTTATTGGACGTGTTTCTGCAACCGAGCATCTTATTGGCAAACCTAAAAAGGAAGAAGAACTCAAAAAACTAGTTGGCGAAACCATAACCCCTAAAGGCGTTGGCGGTGAATATGCCTTTAATCTTTGGAAAGAACATCTTGCAGATGCTAATGTCCCGGTTGATCACCCTCGAAATTTGGCGTTTGTGCCTGCATCTCCAACAAAGGCGGCCATTATGTTTGATTTGATTACTTCGGCATCCAGTATTCATGGTTCTTATTGGATGGAAGGCGCTGGCGGTATTTTTTGCGAAAATGAGGCCATGCGTTGGATGGTATCGCTTACAGGAATGCCCGAAGGTGCTTTTGGTGTATTTACCAGCGGTGGTACGACAGCTAACCTTTCGGCCATTGTTACTGCGAGAGAACATTGGCGAGAAAATCCCGAATTTCAAGGAGAAAAAGGCTTGATTATTACTTCAATTGGCGCGCATTCATCTATTAAAGCGATGGCAAAAGTGGCCGATGTGGATATTCTTTTAGTCGATTCTGAAGAGCGATTAACAGGTGAAGATTTGAAAAAGGCGATCAATGACCTAACGGCGCACCAACGGAAACGTCTTTTTGCTGTGGTCGCCACCGCGGGAACAACCAATGCCGGTATCATTGACCAATTGGATACGATTGCCGAAGTATGTCAGCAAGAAAACCTATGGTTTCATGTGGATGCTGCTTATGG
>NZ_DATJCY010000117.1:0-16072 GCF_035577925.1 Gelidibacter sp.
TACAAACCTAGGTGAGCAGGAGCCTGTTTTGGATACGACCATTGAGTTTGAAAGAAGCAGAACTGTTAAGGATGGAATTATTACTATTAAAACCTTGAAGTTCGTGGATTCAGATGGAGATGGCGTTTGGGACCATCTTCAAAAAGATATTAAAATAGATTATAGTAAGGAGTAAATTCCCGAAAAATTGGAGTAACAAAAAAGGCTATCAAAATTAAATGATAGCCTTTTTTATTTGTTATTTATTGATATTATAAAGCTAATGACAAGCCTAAAATTAACTGATCGGGCCGGGTATCGATTCTGTTTTCAGGAATCCCTAAATTAGCAAAGTTTTTACTCAAGCCTTTTTCATAGCGTAGATCTACTCCAAAACCGTTGAAGTTAAGGGCAATCCCAAAATTGCCGCCAACGGTAAATTCATCTTCTAAGTTTTTTAGCGTCGTGTCCTTAAATTTGGAGTTCAAGATGTATTGAACTGACGGTCCTGCAAAAACACTTACCGGACCAAATATTTTGACACCGAGTAATAAAGGCACATCTATCTTTTGTATTTTAAGCGCATCTTTGTCGTAATCACTTTTTGTTTGTGTATAAACAACTTCTGGTTTAAAATATATCCGGTTCCCAATTTTTCCGTAAAGCCCCACGTGAAACCCAACGTTTCTATCCGGATGTTTGGCATTAGCTCCAGCAGATTCAAAGTAATCACCATTGGCATTATAGTTTAAACCCGCTTTAAGTCCAAAGCCATCCCCGTTTTGAGCATTGCCGCTGAACGTAAATATAGTCATAGCCAATAGTGCCAAAGCTATGTTTTTACTTAAATTTTGTCTGTAATTGTATGGTCTCTTAATATTTTTCATAATAATTGTTTTTTATTATTTTGGATAAGTGTCCTTATAAAACGATACTAAACTAGAATTATTTTATTGAACCCTGATATTTTATTGCAAAAAAAATAGGCTTTCCTTTAATTTGAGGAAAGCCTGTTGGTTGTTGTTTAAGTGTTTTTATGACCTAACTTTTTTCAAAGTTATCAAGTTATCTGATTATTTTTTTCTTTGAATTACTTTTAGAGCAGCTTTTGTAATGGAAACACTATTTAAGCCATATTTTTCCATGAGTTGTGCTGGCGTTCCAGATTCGCCAAAAGTATCTTGTGTGGCAATAAACTCTTGTGGTGCTGGGTAATTTAATGATAAAACACGGGCAACACTTTCACCTAATCCGCCAAGAAAGTTATGCTCTTCTGCTGTCACAACGCATCCTGTTTTTTTGACCGATTTCAAAATGGCCTCATCATCTAAAGGTTTAATGGTGTGAATATCGATGACCTCAGCAGAAATTCCTTGTTCATATAAAGCTTTTGCAGCTTCCAATGCTTCCCAGACCAAATGACCAGTAGCAACTATCGTGACATCAGTACCTTCAGTTAATTGAAGCGCTTTACCGATTTCAAATTTTTGATCTTCAGGTGTAAAATTAGGAACCGATGGACGTCCAAAACGCAAATAAACCGGACCTTCGTGTTCTGCAATAGCAATAGTGGCAGCCTTAGTTTGATTGTAATCGCAAGTATTGATAACCGTCATGCCCGGCAACATTTTCATCAAACCGATGTCTTCCAAGATTTGATGCGTAGCACCATCTTCACCAAGTGTTAATCCGGCATGCGATGCACAAATTTTAACGTTTTTACCAGAATAGGCAACACTTTGTCTAATTTGGTCATAAACACGACCTGTGGAAAAGTTGGCAAAAGTTCCTGTAAAAGGAATTTTACCGCCAATGGTCAAGCCTGCAGCAATACCGATCATATTGGCTTCTGCAATTCCTATTTGAAAGAAACGCTCTGGGTGATTGGCTTTAAAATCGTCCATTTTTAATGAGCCAATTAAGTCGGCACAAAGCGCAACCACTTTATCATTGGTTTTTCCTAATTCTGTCAGTCCGGCCCCAAAACCCGAACGTGTATCTTTATTTCCTGTATTTGTGTATGTTTTCATAATAATCCCACCTAAGTGGGTATCTGTTTAATTAATGTTCTTTTAAAGCCTTTTTTATGGAAAGGTTTAGTTCCGATAATTATCGGAACAGACTTAATAATCTCCTAAAGTTACCGGGTTTTGTTCTAGACCAATAGCTAATTGTTCGTCATTTGGTGCTTTTCCATGCCAAGCATGCGTATGCATCATAAAATCTACGCCATTGCCCATAACGGTTTTTAGGAGTACACAAACAGGTTTTCCTTTTCCTGTTTTAGATTTGGCGTCCGCCATTCCTTTTAGGATAGCGTCAATATTATTGCCTTGCTCAATCTCCACAACGGTCCATCCAAAAGCTTCGAATTTTTGCCTTACATCTCCCAATGGCAGTACCACATCTGTGGAACCATCAATTTGCTGACCATTAAGGTCTATTGTCGAAATTAGGTTATCTATATTATTTCCGGCGGCATACATGATAGCTTCCCAATTTTGACCTTCCTGCAATTCGCCATCACCATGTAAACTATAAATGAGATGTGTATCGTTATTAAGTTTTTTAGCTTGTGCTGCACCAATGGCCACAGACATGCCTTGACCTAAGGATCCTGATGCCACTCGAATGCCAGGTAAGCCTTCATGCGTGGTAGGGTGACCTTGCAAACGAGAATTGAGTAGTCTGAACGTATTTAATTCTTCGATCGGGAAATATCCTGCACGTGCTAGTACACTGTAAAACACTGGAGAAATGTGCCCGTTGGAAAGGAAAAATAGATCTTCGCCTATACCATCCATTTCAAAAGTGTCTTTCCTGTCCATGATTTCATTGTAAAGTGCTACCATAAATTCGGCGCAACCTAATGAACCTCCTGGGTGTCCAGAATTGACCTTGTGTACCATACGGAGAATATCTCTACGTACCTGAATTGTTAAATCTTCTAATTGTTGTGTGTTCGACATTTTATAAAAGTTAGTTTTTACGCTGCAAAAGTAAAGTTTTAAACCCCCATAACAAAACCCAAATTACTGCACTTATTAACGAATAAGATTGTTTGCTAACAATTTTGAAGGGAATGTTCCGAGTGTTTTCAAACAGACAGGTTTCTAATATCTAAGTCTTTTTGCCAAAAGAGGCTGAATTTACTATAACTAGAATTTTAAAAGTTTTCTTAAGACGTCTGTATCATATATGTCGCATTGTTTATCTTTGGCCTCATATAACAATTTATAAAATAGTTGAGCATCTTGCTTCAATTGGATAATTTTCAGTTTGAATTAAAAAAAGATGTAGTTTTGCCGCATATGAAATTTGAATTAAAAGGAAAAGATCCCCAGACTAAGGCAAGGGCAGGAGAGCTAACTACAGATCATGGCGTTATTGAAACGCCTATTTTTATGCCAGTTGGCACTGTAGCTTCTGTAAAAGGAGTTCACCAAAGAGAACTTAAAAATGACATCAATGCGGATGTCATTTTAGGTAATACCTACCATCTTTATTTGCGTCCGCAGACAAAAATACTGGAACAAGCAGGAGGTTTGCATAAATTTATGAATTGGGATCGGAGTATCTTGACAGATTCTGGTGGTTTTCAGGTCTATTCATTATCGGCAAATCGAAAAATCAAAGAAGAAGGTGTTAAGTTTAAATCGCATATTGATGGGAGTTACCATACGTTTACTCCAGAAAATGTCATGGAAATACAGCGGACTATTGGTGCCGATATCATCATGGCTTTTGATGAGTGTACGCCATATCCATGCGATTATAATTATGCCAAACGTTCCATGCACATGACCCACCGATGGTTGGATCGATGCATCAAGCATTTGGACAAAACACCGTATAAATACGGCTATGAACAAAGTTTTTTCCCTATTGTTCAGGGCAGTACATATAAAGATTTACGCTTACAATCGGCAGAGTATATTGCCAATGCCGGTGCCGTAGGGAATGCCATTGGCGGACTTTCTGTTGGCGAGCCTGCTGAGGAAATGTATGCCATGACAGAAGTGGTTTGTAGTGTTTTGCCCGAAGATAAGCCACGATACTTGATGGGTGTTGGTACCCCAATTAATATTCTTGAGAATATTGCGCTAGGGATTGATATGTTTGATTGTGTGATGCCCACTCGGAATGCCAGAAACGGTATGTTGTTTACCGCTCACGGTACCATGAATATCAAAAACAAAAAATGGGAAGCTGACTTTTCGCCATTGGACGAAATGGGTCTCACCTATGTTGACACTGAATATTCTAAGGCCTATTTGAGACATCTGTTTAGTGTAAATGAGCGCTTGGCCATGCAAATTGCCTCCATTCATAATCTCGGATTTTATTTGTGGTTGGTCAGGGAAGCTAGAAAGCATATTTTGGCGGGAGATTTTGCCATTTGGAAAGACATGATGGTTAAACAAATGGATAAACGTTTGTAAAATAGTAAATTGAAGTTTATATTTTAATGCTAATCAGCATAAATCGAAAACTCTGATTTAAATTTGAAAGAATGCATACTAATATAAATTAGTCCTCAGACATTGAAAATTTTAGACTGGTACATATTAAAACGTTATCTCCTCACATTTTTGATGATGTTGTTGCTGTTTATTCCAATTGGAATCACAGTCAATCTTGCAGAGAAAATAGGAAAGATTTTAGAAAACAAAGTACCTTTTTGGGAAGTGGCATTGTACTATCTCAATTTCACCATTTACTTTGCCAATTTATTATTTCCAATATTTCTGTTTTTATCAGTGATATGGTTTACTTCAAAACTCGCAAATAACACAGAAATTGTAGCTTTTTTAAGTTCAGGGGTATCATTTTCACGTTTTCTACGACCATATATTATTGGAGCCACTATTATCTCCATTCTCGCCATGATTTTGGGATTTTATTTGGCACCTATTGCAAGCCAGGGATTTAATGAGTTTTCTTACAAATATTTAAAGAGTGCCGCGCGCCAGCAGCCCGGACAAAACATTTTCCGGCAGATTAATGACACCGATTTTATATATGTAAGCAGTTTTGATACCGGACAAAAAACAGGCTATAACTTTACTTTGGAACATATTGAGAAAAACGAATTAAAATATAAGATTTTTGCTAATTCCATTACATATTCGGAAGTTGATAGCACTTATAAATTATTCAATTATTTTAAACGTACCCTAACAGATCATGGTGATATCATAGAAAGCCAAAGAAGAAAGGATACCATGTTTTCATTTGATTTGGACGACTTAACACCGGTCAATTATATTGCTGAAACCAAGCCCTATTTTGAATTGGTGGATTTTATTAATAAGGAAAAAGCTAGGGGATCTTCAAATATTGGCCGCTACGAGATTGTAAAATATAAAAAATGGAGTTTACCTGTTGCCGTGTTTATCCTGACCATTATTGCCGTTTCAGTATCATCAATTAAAAGACGAGGAGGAATGGGCGTTAACTTGGCATTCGGGATTACTATTGCTATGGTATACGTGTTTTTTGATAAAGTTTTTGGAGTTTTGGCCGAACAATCGGATTTTTCGCCACTGATAGCAGCTTGGCTTCCTAATGTGGTATTTGGTATATTGGCAATCGTTCTTCTTTATAATGCAAAACGCTAAATTAAAAAATTACCTGCATCTCCATCTTTTGGTGTTCATTGCTGGTTTTACAGCTATTTTAGGAGAATTGATTACCATTGGAGCCATTGCTTTGGTGTGGTACAGAATGCTCATTGCCGGCATACTGATGTTTTTGTATATCAAGATAACGCGCATTAAAATAAAAGTCGATAAACAGTCCATGCTCAAGTTTTTTGGTGCAGGCATCGTCATTGCGCTACATTGGATTACATTTTTTGAAGCCATCAAGCAATCCAATATATCCATCACGTTAGCTATGTTTTCTACAGGAGCGTTTTTTGCCTCCTTTATTGAGCCTTTATTTTATAAGCGTAGGGTTATTTGGTACGAAATATTTTTCGGTCTTATTGTTGTTTTAGGCGTTTTTCTAATTACCCGTGGCGAATTGAAATATATCAACGGTATTGTTTTAGGAATAGTTTCGGCAATGTTTTCAGCATTGTTTTCGGTTATTAACGGTACATTTATCCAAAAACATTCGGCAACGGTCATTTCCTTTTATGAATTTGTGAGTGGTGTGGCATTTATTACCGTTTTTATACTTTTGTTTAAAGGCGGATTTGATGCGTCGTTTTTTACACTCTCCGCGTCCGATTGGATTTACCTATTTGTTTTGGCTTCTATTTGTACTGCTTTTGCCTTTATCGGATCAGTAAAAGTTTTGAAATATATCAGTCCTTATACCGTGGTACTGTCTTATAATTTAGAGCCTGTATATGGAATTACCTTAGCTTTGCTTATGTTTCCAGAAACAGAAACCATGGAAGCAGATTTCTATTACGGTGCCGCATTGGTGTTATTGGCTGTGGTAATGGATGGTGTTTTTAAAAATGTAAAATCTTATAAAGCCAGAAAACAGAATACATACATGATCGATTAATATAGATGATTTCTTTGATTATCCTTACCTTTGCATTCATGTCTGTATAACCCCGATTTTTTCATGTTATAGATTTTATAAGAACGGAAAAATTTGCGTAGGTTTGTAGGCTAACTAATAATTAAAACTTAAATTTCTATGGAGTATTTAGAATTTGAGCTTCCCATAAAAGAGCTAGAGGAACAATTGTCAAAATGCCAGATTATTGGCCAAGAAAGTGACGTTGATGTGACTCAAACATGTGAACAGATTGAGAAGAAGCTCATCGCTACAAAGAAAGAAATCTATAAAAACCTAACGGCATGGCAACGTGTTCAGTTGTCGCGCCATCCAAATAGACCTTATACTTTAGATTATATCAAAGCCTTGTGCGGCGATTCATTTTTGGAGCTTCATGGCGATAGAAACGTAAAGGATGATAAGGCTATGATTGGCGGTTTGGGAAAAATTGGAGATCAATCTTATATGTTTATCGGACAGCAAAAGGGATATAATACCAAGAGCAGACAGTTTCGTAATTTTGGAATGCCAAATCCTGAAGGCTATCGCAAAGCATTACGTTTGATGAAATCGGCGGAAAAGTTTAACATTCCTGTGGTTACCTTTATTGATACTCCAGGAGCTTATCCTGGATTGGAAGCTGAAGAACGCGGACAAGGTGAGGCCATAGCCAGAAATATTCTGGAAATGACCCGTTTAAAAGTGCCTATAATCTGTGTTATTATTGGTGAAGGCGCTTCTGGCGGTGCTTTGGGTATTGGCGTTGGAGATAGGGTATTGATGATGGAAAATACATGGTATTCTGTAATTTCACCAGAATCATGTTCGTCCATTTTATGGCGCAGCTGGGAATATAAAGAACAAGCAGCCGAAGCATTAAAACTGACAGCACCTGATATGAAGAAAATGAAATTGATAGATGATATTATCAAAGAACCATTGGGCGGTGCACATACAAATCGTGAAGAAGCATTCTTGGCGGTTAAAAAAGCCATTGAAAAATCATACAAGGAGCTAAAAAACTTATCACCAAAAGATTTGACTAAAACACGTATGGATAAATATGCCAGTATGGGCGTTTATAATTAGTAGTCCTCGGATATACTAACCAAAATTAAAACTGGAGCTTTTTACTTCGGTTTTTTTTGGCCTTATTAACAATATTTTTGAGTTGTTAACAGTTAAAATGTTGATGACCTGTTAAGATTGAAGCGCTCTACTAATGCGCCATTCTTACATTTTTTTTTACTTTCGCATTCATGAAACAACCTAACCAAATACAAGGCTTTAAAGTAGACAAGAGTACAATTATTAACCTGGAAAAAGGAAAAATACCGCCACAGGCTATTGATTTAGAAGAGGTTGTACTTGGAGCTATGATGATCGATAAAAAAGGAGTGGATGAAGTTATCGATATTTTGAGTCCCGATGCCTTTTATAAAGATGCCCATAAATTTATTTTTGAGTCGATTTTCAAATTGTTCCAAAAAAGTGAACCAATCGATTTATTAACCGTTTCCACACAATTAAAAACGGATGGAAAATTAGATCTGGTTGGAGGCGATTTTTATCTCATTACCTTAACACAAAGAGTCTCTTCTTCTGCTCATATTGAATTTCATGCCCGTATTATTCTTCAAAAATACATTCAACGTAGTTTAATAAAGATTTCAAATGAAATTATTGAAGATGCTTATGATGAAACGAAAGATGTTTTTGATTTATTAGACCAAGCTGAAGCCAAACTTTATGAAGTGACGCAAGGAAATGTCAAAAAATCGACTGAAACAGCGCAAAGTTTGGTGATCCAAGCAAAGAAGAAAATTGAAGATATTTCAAACAAAGAAGGAATGAGTGGTGTGCCTTCAGGATTTGACAAGTTGGATAAACTGACTTCCGGATGGCAAGAAAGTGATTTGATTATTGTTGCAGCTCGACCTGGTATGGGTAAAACCGCCTTGACCTTATCAATGGCGAGAAATATTGCAGTTGGTCAAAATATTCCGGTGGCATTTTTCTCTTTGGAGATGGCTTCTGTACAGTTGATTACCCGATTGATTTCAAGTGAAACTGGTTTGTCATCTGAAAAGTTAAGGACTGGGAAACTTGAAAAACACGAATGGGAACAATTGAACGTAAAGGTCAAAGCCCTCGAAAATGCCCCATTGTTTATTGATGATACACCGTCACTTTCCATCTTTGACTTGCGTGCAAAAGCGCGCCGATTGGCATCGCAATATGGCATTAAAATGATTATTATAGATTATTTACAGTTGATGACGGCTGGCGGAAACCAAAAGGGAGGCAACAGAGAGCAAGAAATTTCTACCATTTCACGTAACCTTAAAGCGTTGGCAAAAGAGTTGAGTATTCCGGTTATTGCACTTTCACAATTGTCGCGTGCGGTTGAAACTCGTGGTGGAAGTAAACGTCCGTTGTTATCTGATTTGCGTGAATCTGGCGCTATTGAGCAAGATGCCGATATAGTATCGTTTATTTACCGTCCAGAATATTACAAAATTGATGAATGGGATGATGAAGAACGCTCTCCTACACAAGGACAGGCCGAGTTTATCATCGCCAAACATAGAAATGGTGGTTTAGAAAACATCCGATTAAAGTTTATTGGAAATCTGGGTAAATTTGACAATCTCGATGATTTTGATACGCCTTTTAGTGAATTCCATTCTAAAATGAATATGCCTAGCAATGATAATCCGTTCCAAACCGGAAACTTCCCGTCGGCGTCAGATGCATTCGATTTACCACCAATCAATGATGACGATGATGATGACATTGAGTTTTAAAATCTCACTTTATTCTTTATATTCAATTATAGTTAAAGCTATCTTTGTACCTATTAAAAATGTATTTCATGGGTAAGACACGAACAACAAATTTATTGTTATCGGTTATTGTGGTAACACTTGTATTTTATTTGCTTAAAATCTTGTCGTTTATTTTTATTCCGTTAACATTCTCTATGTTTATTGCACTGTTGTTTTTACCATTGATGCGTTGGTTGGGCAAAAAGGGAGTTCCAAAATACATCAGTATTTTTATAGTTATACTCTTAATTTTATTGGGTTTGGCTATTACTGCCGAATTGGTCCATCTATCAAGTAAGGAAATTATGGCTTCCAATAGTACTTTTTTCAAACAAGCCGAAGAAAAGTTAATAGGATTAAAAGACACTTTGGAATCATTTTTCGGGATGGATCTTGCTAAAAACGGAAGTCTTTTGGCTCAAATTTCTGGACCTAAAAACATTGGTTCGGCCGTTGGTTTTATAGGCAATTTTGTTAGTATGGCATTAACCACGGTGTTTTTTACCGTACTTTGGTTGGCAGAATCCATTAATGTTGAGAAATTATTGAATGCCACCATATTGAAACAAAAACATACTTCGGTCAAAACTTTTCTGAAAATTGAAAATGATTTGATCAAGTTTATCAAAGTTAAGTTTTTGGTCAGTTTGGGTACCGGCGTTTTTACCGGGCTGGCTTGTGTGTATTTTGATGTAAGTTTTCCAATTTTCTGGGGACTTTTTGTTTTTCTTATCAACTTTGTACAAATGATAGGCTCTTTTATTTCGGTCATCAGTTTGTCTGTTTTTGCCTTTGTTGAGCTGGATCCTACAAGTACATTACTTTTCTTTATGCTTGCGATTACTCTGGTCCAAGTTGTTTTTGGATCAATTTTGGAGCCTGTGTTTATGGGGAAATCTTTCTCGATAAATATCATCGCAGTGTTGGTAATGCTTATGTTCTGGGGTTTTATTTGGGGAATTCCGGGTATGATTATGTCCATCCCAATTACTGTATTTATCAAAATTATCCTCGAACAATTTCCCAGCACAAAAATTATTGCACGTGTTCTTTCTGGCAATGATATCGACGAGCGCAAATAGAATGGAACGAATCTTTTTTATAAGCTGATATATTTTTTGATTATCTTTCGAAATGACTTCCGTTAAGGAATCTAAAATTGAAGGAACCATCAGGTTTTGATCGTTTTCATAAAAACTAAAGCTTTGAAAAATACATTTGCCATTCTGTTTTTTTTATCCATTTCACTAAATACCTTTGCCAGTTATATTCTTCTTCCAATGGATGCTGATGGTCAAAAAAACCATCTAAAAGCTTACGGAATTACCTACTGGACGCTTGAAAAACAACTTAAAGTAAGTTGGTTGCTCAATTATAGAGGTGGTTCTTTTTTGCTTCCCGATACTCCCGAAATTCAACGTGAATGTCAGATTAGAGGGGTTTCGTTTGAAGTGATTTCAGATTCAAAAACTGAAGAAATCCTATCTTTTATAAGTAGTCCTTCACAAAACATGGAATCTGTTGTTCTAGAAAAAGCTCCAAAAATTGCGGTTTATACACCAAAAGAAAAACTACCTTGGGATGATGCTGTAACCATGGTTTTGGAATACGCCGAAATTCCTTATGAAACTATTTATGACGAAGAAGTATTGAATGATGCCTTATTGCTTTATGATTGGCTGCATTTGCATCATGAAGACTTTACTGGGCAATATGGTAAATTCTACCGAGCTTATAAATCGACAGCCTGGTATATTGAAGAAAAAAAACGTGCAGAAGCTTTGGCAGCAAGCTTAGGTTATTCTAAGGTTTCAGAAGAGAAATTGGCGGTAGCTTTAAAAATACGTGACTATGTGGTTGGTGGAGGTTTTATGTTTGCCATGTGCAGCGCAACCGATAGTTTTGATATTGCACTGGCTGCAGAAGGCGTGGATATTTGTGAACCCATGTTTGATGGTGATGGCAGCGACCCAAATTATCAAAGTAAATTAGACTTCTCGAAAACTTTTGCCTTTAAAGATTTTATATTAGAAAGGAATCCCAATATTTATGAGTTTTCTTCGATTGATATGACTTCCAAACGCCAAATACCAATGCTCACGGATTACTTTACATTAATGGATTATTCTGCCAAATGGGATCCAATTCCTACCATGCTTTGTCAAAACCACACGGTTTTGGTGAAAGGTTTTATGGGGCAGACCACGGCATTTGCTAGAGATGAAATCAAATCTAATGTGTTAATTATGGGGGAGAACAAAACCAATGGCGAAGCCCGATATATCCATGGTGTGAAAGGCAAGGGTTTTTTCACATTTTATGGAGGGCATGATCCAGAAGATTATACGCACAAAGTTGATGATCCGCCTACAGAACTTGAACTGCATCCAACATCTCCAGGGTATCGTCTGATTTTAAACAATGTTTTGTTTCCTGCAGCAAAAAAGAAGAAGCAAAAAACCTAATGAGGATGTCTTTTTGGATGTTCACCTGGATTTACATTGTGCTTTTTTAAGATTAAACCCTAAATCTTCGTGGATTACGAATCCAGATTTCATGGCTATAGCTGTCAAATTCATCTTCAATTGACTAGATAACATCAATATTTGGTTCAGAATTTAGGAGATAAAATTCAAATTTTATGAGCATAAAAAAATCCGATTCAATTAAGAATCGGATTTTTATAAGCGAATTGTGTTTGTTATTTTGGCGAAACGCCTACTTTTTAATTTTTTTGGCTATGGCTTCAAAAGCTTCTGGATGGTTCATTGCCAAATCTGCAAGAACTTTACGGTTCAATTCGATATTGTTGGCTTTGATTCCTCCCATAAATTTTGAATAAGACATTCCGTGAATTCTGGCCGCAGCGTTAATACGCGTAATCCATAGTGAACGGAAATTTCTCTTTTTTGCTCTACGGTCTCTATACGAATATAACATCGCTTTGTCAACCGCATTTTTGGCTACTGTCCAGACGTTTTTACGTCTTCCAAAGTATCCTTTTGCTTGTTTAAGAACCTTTTTTCTTCTGGCTCTCTTAGCTACTGAATTTACTGATCTTGGCATTTCTTAATTGTTTTTTGTAGTAGGCGGTCATTTGTTTTGTGACACTTTAGTTCAAAAATCTAAAATTAACAATCGCTAATCTTAAATTTTTGAAGCCCAACTCCAGGGTTTATAATTTATTTAACCAGTTAAAATTTATGTTACTTAATGCGTAACATTGTTTTAACATTATTCTCATCTGCTTTATGAACTAAAGTTACTTTAGTCAAAGCATTTTTACGCTTTTTGGTTTTTTTGGTCAAAATATGACTTTTGAAAGCGTGTTTTCTTTTAATCTTACCAGTGCCAGTTAGTTTAAAACGTTTCTTAGCACTAGAATTGGTTTTCATTTTCGGCATTTTCTCCTAAATTTTAATTTACTATTCGCTTATTATTTTTACACACCTCGCTGTTTTGACAAGGGTGTTGTTACTATTTTCTAAATCAAAGTTGGGTGACTCTTTATGACTAAAATTGCCACTACTTATTTCTTTTTAGGCGCAATGAACATTGTCATACGCTTTCCTTCCAATTTTGGCATTTGTTCAACCTTACCAAATTCCTCAAGATCTTGGGCTAACTTTAATAATAAAATTTGTCCTTGCTCTTTAAACACAATAGAACGTCCTTTAAAGAATACAAACGCTTTTAGTTTTGCACCTTCTTTTAAGAATTTCTCAGCATGTTTTCTTTTGAATTCGTAATCGTGATCATCTGTTTGAGGACCAAAACGAATCTCTTTTACAACAACTTTTGTGGCTTTGGATTTTAATACCTTGTCACGCTTCTTTTGTTCATAGAGAAATTTCTTGTAATCCATGACCTTACAAACAGGAGGATCTGCCTTTGGAGATATCTCAACCAAATCTACACCTTGTTCTTCAGCAAACGCTAATGCTTGTTTTGTGGTGTAAATTCCAGGTTCGATATTATCTCCAACAAGTCTGACATTCTCTACCCGAATGTTTCTGTTGATCTTATGTTGCTCCTCTTTTTCTGTTCTTTTGAAGCTACTTCTATTGTTGTTTCTACGAATTGCTATGGCTTAAAATATTTTAGTTAAACTTAATTTTATTATTTAAAGGTTTTTAAAGTCTTATTTATTTCTGTTTCTACAATGTTTTTGAACATTTCGATGCTGATCATCCCTAAATCTGCACCGCCGTGTTGACGTACAGTAATCATATTTTCTTTCTCTTCCTGTTCGCCAATGATAATCATATATGGGATTTTGGCCATCTCCGCTTCGCGGATTTTTTTGCCAATCGTCTCGTTTCTATTATCATTGAGGGCGCGAATTTCGACATTTTCCAGCACATTTAAAACTTTTTCGGCGTATTTTTCATATTTCTCACTTATTGAGATCACCATGGCTTGAGTAGGCATTAACCAAAGTGGGAAATTTCCACCCGTGTTTTCAAGTAAAATGGCCACAAAACGTTCCATACTTCCAAAGGGCGCACGATGGATCATTACCGGTCTGTGCAACATATTGTCACTGCCTTTATAGGTGAGATCAAAACGTTCTGGCAAATTGTAATCTACCTGAATTGTTCCTAATTGCCAGTTTCTGCCAAGGGCGTCTTTGACCATAAAGTCAAGTTTTGGACCATAAAATGCGGCTTCTCCAGTTTCAACTACATAGTTTAAACCTTTATCAATAGCAGCGTTAAGGATAGCAGCTTCAGCTTTTTCCCAATTCTCATCACTGCCAATATATTTTTCTGGAGTATTAGGGTCTCTTAACGATACTTGAGCCGTAAAGTTGTCAAAACCTAAAGATCCAAATACATAAAGTACCAAATCAATAACATTTTTGAACTCGCTGTCCAACTGATCTGGCGTACAGAAAATATGCGCATCATCTTGCGTAAAACCTCTTACACGGGTTAAACCATGAAGCTCGCCACTTTGTTCATAACGATACACTGTTCCAAATTCGGCATAACGTTTAGGGAGTTCTTTGTATGAAAAAGGTTTTGAATTATATATTTCGCAGTGGTGAGGACAGTTCATCGGTTTTAATAAGAACTCTTCGCCCTCTACAGGTGTATGAATAGGTTGAAAACTATCAGCACCGTATTTTGCGTAATGTCCAGACGTTACATATAGTTCTTTTTGGCCAATATGTGGTGTGATGACCATTTCATAACCAGCTTTTTTTTGTGCTTTCTTTAAAAAGTTCTCTAAACGCTCGCGTAAGGCAGTGCCTTTTGGTAACCATAATGGTAAACCTTGGCCTACTTTAGTCGAAAATGTAAACAATTCCAATTCTCTGCCCAGTTTTCTGTGGTCGCGTTTTTTTGCCTCTTCTAATAAATGAAGGTATTCAGTCAGATCTTTTTGCTTTGGAAACGAGATGCCATAAACACGTGTCAACTGTTTGTTTTTTTCATCACCTCTCCAGTATGCTCCAGCAACCGACATCAGTTTTACAGCTTTTATGATGGAGGTGTTTGGAATATGTCCACCTCTGCACAAGTCGGTAAATGTAGAATGGTCACAAAATGTAATGGTGCCATCTTCGAGGTTTTCGATCAATTCAACTTTATATTCATTGGATTGTGCTTTGTATAAAGATAACGCTTCTTCTTTTGAAACGTCACGCATGTGGAATTCATGTTTGCCGCGAGCAATTTCCAACATTTTATCTTCAATGGTTTTAAAATCCTTATCGGAGATGGTTTGCTCACCAAGATCAACATCATAGTAAAATCCATTTTCGATGGCTGGGCCAATAGAAAGTTTTACACCAGGATATAGCTCTTCAAGCGCTTGTGCCAAAACGTGAGCGGATGAATGCCAAAATGCTTTTTTGCCTTCTTTGTCATTCCATGTATATAATATGAGAGCGCCATCGGTCGTTAAAGGTGTACTGGTCTCTACGGTTGTCCCATTGAAACTTGCAGAAATGATGTTTCTGGCTAAGCCTTCGCTGATACTTTTGGCAACATCCATTGGAGTTGCATTTTTCTTAAACGGTTTTATACTCCCGTCAGGTAGGGTTATGTCAATCATATGCGCTCTTACTAATTTTAGGTGCACAAAGATAAGAGGTTAAAAACTTTCATACAATATATAGGTACACTATATATGAATTTTCATACATACTTACCTATTATTGGGGGAGTACAGTTTTAAACAGACCATGGAGTGTTTAGAATGAACATATATATTAAAGAGTCGATTTTGTGAGAAGTTGATATTTATGAGTTGTAACATGTATACATATATAGGACGCGGTTTTGAATATGTGCTTAAGTTAGATCATTTAAAGAGTCTAGATAGCGGTTTTGCTGAGAGCATCGTAGTTGCTGTAATAAAAAAGTTGTATGCAATTAGATTTTAGATGTCAGAACTGATTTATTGTTTTTTTTGTTTCTTTAACGTTCTGATTTTCAATTTCGTGAAAATTATTTCAAAAAAAGGTTTAAAATAGTTTGCGGCAGAAGGAAAAAGGGTTGTATATTTGCACCCCGCAAACGAGGCGCCTGGTGCGCCGAAGGGGCGGAAAAACGTTCACTGGCATCCCAAGAAAAAGAAATTCAAATTTTTTCAAAAAAAAGTTTGCGGATCGAAAAAAGGTTGTATATTTGCAGCCGCTAAAAACGGGAACGCCGGGAGCGAGAGAGTTCATCGAAATAGTGTTTTGAAAAGTCGGATTGGAGGGTGAGAAAAAACTTTCAAAAAAACTTTCA
>NZ_DATJCY010000118.1:0-2319 GCF_035577925.1 Gelidibacter sp.
GTGCACTGTTTAATTGGGGAAATATGGTTACGCGATATAATTTGACGAAAGAAAATGTCGATTTGTATTATCTAGAAAATAGCTTAAAGGGTAACGAAAAACTGTTGTTGGATTATTATCGGATACATCCATCACGCTATAACAATGAGGTTAAGCAAAGAGCTGATCACAATAAAGAAACAGTATCATTTTTATCATCTCAGCTTTATTATAAAGTGAATCTCTTTGACTAAAGAAAATCTAAAAAAGGGATGTGATAGTTAAAAGTTTTAAGATCGATAGTAACTTATATTGATATAAAAACCGATATGATTGTTGGGGGCATAGACAGGATAATAGTCTTTTAAGTTAAGATTTTAATCGAAAGAGCCTTCTTTGTGTTTTTTTAAGTGCTAAATTTATTAGGTGAATTTGGAGGATTTATTTTTCAGGTTCTGGTTAACTTAACTTTAATTATCATGGCGGAAATAAAAACTAAAGATAAAAAACCGATGTGGCTTTGGATTTTCCTGCTACTTATCATGTTGACTGTTATCGTTTATTTTAATAATTCCAAACCAACAACTGATACTATCGATATGGATTTTGATGATGATGTTACTTCCATTCAAACGAACGATTTGCAAAATGAAAACGCAACCCGTGCTTCTGGGATTACTGCTGGTGCCATTTATAATAATTTCAGGGCTTTTGATGAATCCATAAGAGATTCTACCAGAATTGCCGTGGATTCTTCTTATACGAAAGTGGCATTTTCAAACTTGACCAAATTGGTTGTAAAACATGCCAATAACAATGCGGTGGAAGATTCTGAAGAATTGGATGACTTGAGAAGTTTTTCGGTGTTGATAACAAGTATTACAAGTACAAACAGTGATGTTAAGAATTTTAAAAACTTTAAAACGGCTTGCGACAAGATTGCATCGGTGTTGGAAGATATACAAGAAAAAAGTTATCCTGCATTGAAATCTGATGTTTCCAGTCTAGAGCAGCTCGCTTCTAAGGTCAGTATTTCAATACCTATGGATCAGCAGCAAGTTGCGCTTAATAATTTTTTGAGAAAAAGTCGTGACATTTTAAAAGTAATGAGTGAAAACAACTAAGTTTAAAGAAAAGTATCGCTAAGCATTTCTAAAAAATAACTGTGCTTAACTGCTCAAAGAAAAGAGAATTTATCAGCATTTGATAGATTCTCTTTTTTTGATCAAAATTATATTAAAACCATGCCTCTGCATGGTTTTTTGTTGGTATGGTGTTGATTTTATTCAATTTCTCAATTATAAGTGATATTAATAAGAGGTAACGACATAGGTTGGCGTACTCAACTTCTATTTTTGCTTTGAATTGAAAAACGAAATAATTATTATTAAAAATTAAACCAGAAAAACATGAACATCGTAAAATTAAACAACGGTAAAGTTGAATTGAGAAAAGCAAACGGGAGTTTGATCCGTACACTCCAATCCTCGGGCGCAATTGACGCAAATATAAATAGTGATGGAACTTTGATTGTGATTACCAATACTGACGGGAAAGTGGTCTTGCGAAAAGATAGTGGATCCTTGATTAGAACTATCTGTCCGAGTAATAGTGTGAGTGCTAAATTTAGCTGGAAAGATTTCATTGTTACGAAAAATAATGGAAAGATGGAACTCAGAAAGGAAAGTGGTTCATTAATTAGAACTATATAAACATCAGTAATTTATGAAAAACTTATTATTAAGGGTTGATGCAGTTGTGTCAAAGTATAAGGAAGTAGAAAAAATCACAGGCGAAAATTTCAATATTTTCTCAATAATGGGAATGAAAACTGATGAAGTAAGGACGCACTCGGCAATACTTGCCGAACTGTTAAGCCCAAATGGAAGCCACGGACTTGGTACGGAACCTTTGGAATTATTTGTTAAACAAATATATTCGGAAGAAATTGGATTGGATTATAAAACAGCTACTTGTAGCAAAGAATTTTATGCCGGAAAAATAAATGAGGATTATACTGAAGGCGGTCGGATTGATCTGTTGATTAAGGATAAGGAAGAAACCAAAATGGTTATAGAAAATAAAATTAACGCACCAGAACAAAAAAATCAATTGTTTAGGTATAAACAAAGATTTCCAAATGCGAAACTGTTGTTCTTAACTTTAGATGGAAAGGAAAGTAAAGAAAACGGAATTGAATACCAACCTATATCTTATAAAGATGATATTTTAAATTGGATCGAAGACTGTGCCAAATTGGCATGGAATAAACCAATGGTGCGGGAAGTATTAGTTCATTATGCGCATTTAATCAAAATTTTAACCAATCAAACAATTAAT
>NZ_DATJCY010000119.1:0-2011 GCF_035577925.1 Gelidibacter sp.
CTGCTCATCGGTTTCAATATCGGTTTCAAAGTGGATATCAATTTTATAATTAGGATGGGCGCGTTGCACTTGTTGTCGGGCATCTAATAAAACCTCATCAATGCGTACCGATCTAAAAGAAATTTCCGACGGATCATAACTGGCTTTTGCCATGTCCAAAAGGCTATTGGACAGCCTCACTATTTTTCTGGCATCTTTAAGACTGTTTTCAATGGCCGTTTTATAATCTTCAATGGCGCGTTCTTTGTCCATTGATAATTCCAACTCGGTAATAATGGCCGCTAAGGGCGTTCGGAGTTCGTGCGAAATATTTGAAACAAAGTGTTTTTGTGCATCAAAAGATTGTTCCAACCGATCTAACATGGCGTTAAAGGTTTGGGCGAGTTCGGACAATTCATCGTTGCTGTCGTTATATGGCAATCGCAAATCGAGATTTGTCGCCGTAATATTTTGTGCTTTTTCAACCATTTCAACAACAGGTTTAAACGCTTTTTTAGAAAAGAAAACCCCAACGATATAAATAAATACGATTGAAATTATAAAAACCAAAACACTGGTTTTAAGCAAACTGTTTAGTTTGTTATAACCATATTGATCGTAAGAGGTCGCTGTGACAATATATTGATCGTCCTCAAAATCATAGCGCAAGCCAACCACTTGCCAACCCTCTTGATAAAATTGAATATCGCCTTTTTCATAAATTTCATCATTCATGGATTTCGTTTCCTTGACAAAATCAATATCAACCGCATCGTGATAAAGTAAGTTAAATTCCTTATCATAAATAGCTACTTCAACTTCGTTTAGCACCTCCCGATTACTTCTATAAATATCTTGTAATGTTTGCGGATTGACCTTGGCATTAAAAAACAAATTGGCTTTAGTAATGGCCTCTTTTTTTAGAAGTGCATAAAATTCACGTTCACGACTTTCCTGTGTAGAAAAGTAAATGATGGCCGCAAAAACCAACAAAATGGTTGCTGTTATTAGCGTAAATAATATAGCGAGGCGCGTTCTTGTTTTCAAAATATCATCTGGAAATTAATAGGACCAAAGTAATCTTAATGATCGTCTTGTTTTAAAACAAAACCCATCCCCGGTTTTGTATGAATGAGTTTTCGGTCAAATTGCCTGTCAATTTTTTTTCGTAAATAATTGATATAAACGTCAATAAAATTGGTGCCCGTATCAAAATGTGTATCCCAGACTTTTTCGGCAATTTCTGTCCGCGACAGTACTCGTTCTGGATTTTGGAGCATGTACTCTAAAAGCTTAAATTCTTTAGGTGTGAGGTTAATATCCTGACCGTTGCGTTTTACCATTTTACTGTGCAAATTCATTTCCAGATCTGCATAATTAAGGATAAATCCTGAAGCATTACTGTTTGTATCACGCCGATTTAGCAACGCTCTGATACGCACAATAAGCTCACGCATTTCAAACGGTTTTACCAAATAATCATCGGCACCGGCATCAAAGCCTTCAACTTTATCATCGGTGGTGCCCAAAGCGGTCAACATAATTATGGGCATATTGGGTTTGGCCTGTCTAATCTGTTTGCACAAATCAATACCATCCATTTTTGGTAAAATAATATCGGTTATGATAAGATCATAATCGTTTTGAAGGGCTAATTTTTTGCCAGAAATGCCATCATACGCCAAAGTTGTCGTAAAGCCATTCTCAGCCAAACCTCTTTGCAAAAGCTCGGCCACCCTTAAATCGTCTTCTATAATTAATAGTGTCATTGTTACAAATTTACAAATTCCTTTGACAGAAAAATACCGACCGTAGTTTCAATGGGATTTCAATCCCAATTAAAAACAGATTTGCTATTAAAATTTTTCACACTTAAAATGGATTTTCTTTAAGAGCCTGTTTAAAAATTATAGTTTGAATTTTTATAGATATTTTTAGATAGATTTTAGTTTTTGATAATGAAGATTTAGCGGGCTAAATCAAGTAATCAAAGGCTAAAAGATGGTAAAAAGAGCATAAAAAGACAACTAAG
>NZ_DATJCY010000120.1:0-5722 GCF_035577925.1 Gelidibacter sp.
GCCTGTTTAAAAATTATAGTTTGAATTTTTATAGATATTTTTAGATAGATTTTAGTTTTTGATAATGAAGATTTAGCGGGCTAAATCAAGTAATCAAAGGCTAAAAGATGCTAAAAAGAGCATAAAAAGACAACTAAGAAAAATAAATACTTCCAAAATAAATATTTTCGTTAAAATTTAAACAGGCTCTAAGATACTAAAAACTAAGCCTCAACAACTTATCAAATTTGAATACTTGAAAGTGTGTGAGGCATTTTATAATATAAGTTAAAAATTGGTTTACTTGCTGGCCGGCATGGTTGGCCTAACCTCTATTTTACTTGGCAAGGTACGCTCATTAAGTTTTAACAAGCTAACTACCAAATCACCAATATCTTCACTTTGAATTTTCCAAGCATCACTAGCGCTAGGTTCATGATTATTAAAATGTGTGGCTACCGACCCCGGCATAATAGTACTCACTTTAATATTGTGCTCCCTCAAATCCAACATGACCGATTGTGTAAATCCGGTAACGCCAAATTTACTCGCATTATATGCTGAACCTCCTGCAAAAAAATTAGTACCCGCCAAACTGGAAATGCTGATAAAATACCCTTCGGATTTTTTTAAGGCCTCAACACTAGATTTTATGGAATAAAACACACCTGAGAGATTGGTGTCTATAGTTTCCTGCCATTGTTGCGGTGTCAAATCTTCAATGGATGCAAAATGTCCCAATCCGGCATTTGCAATCACAATATCCAACTGACCAAATTGCGACAACACGTGTTCGACTGCCTTTTGCTGACTTTCATATCGCCTAACATCGGCTTCTACACCGATAACCTTAGCTGATGTGGAAGATAACTTTTGAAGTTCTTTGGCGGCTTCTTTAGCCCTTGCCTCATCACGACTTGTGATAACGACATGAACGCCTTCATTCAATAAACTCAAGGCAACACCAAATCCAATACCACTACTTCCACCAGTAATTAAGGCCACTTTATTTTGTAATTTTTTCATTTTTATAGTTTTAGCCAAAGTTACAAAACCAAAAAGTGATGACCGAAAAAGAGACATTAAAAATATTTAAAATGTGAAGAGCCTGCTCAAATTCTGAACAGGCTCCAAAAAGAAAATTATTCTTTATAAAATTGATTTATTTCACATCTTTCAACAATTCTTCAATAGCTTTTTCTAATTGTTGATCTTTTCCTATACTGATCAGTTGCGGATCATTTTTGATAGAAAAAGTAGGTTGTGTTTCGTTGTTTTCTAACCATTCGCCTTTTCTGTTTTTAACAGAAATTGGCACGGCACCCCAGCGTACGCCGTTAGGAAGCGATTCCCATCCTGCAAAGCTACAAGTTCCAGGAACGGCTTGGCCAACGGTTTTTCCGATATTCATTTCGGTATAAGCGCACGAAAAACAATGGCCATCACTATAATTGGCTTCGTTAAACATGGCTAAAGTTGGTTTGTTCCATCTGAAGTTTGGTTCGTAGCCAACTTCACGATCGGCGGTTGCATAAGTTAAAATACGTGAGCCGCTTAAAAACATATCCAAATCGGCCACCAAATCGCCGCCGCCGTTAAAACGGGTGTCAACAATCACACCTTTTGCATCGGCGTATTTTCCTTTCATTAGTTCAAAAGCATTTCTGTATTGACCATCATTCATACCTGTAAGATGCACATACCCTAAAGTGCCATTGCTCTTTTTACTGACTTCTTCCTGATTGGCTTTTACCCAACGTTTGTACAAAATCTGATTTTCTTGTCCTAAACTTATCGGTTTTACGGTAAGTTGTCTTGTTGTATTTTTTCCTGGTTCTTGAAGTTCAAGTAAGGTGAATTTTTCTGCTTTTCGATTCAAATATTGTGCAATATCTTTGTCTGATGAAATTATTTCGCCATCAATTTTAGTAATGATGGTCCCAACTTTTACATCCATTCCGGATTTATCCATGGGCCCATCTAAAAGTATTTCGGCTATTTTAATACCGTTTCCTTTATGGCTATAATCCATAAAAATCCCTAATGAAGCGGTTGCATCACCGTTTGGCGAATTGTTGCTATAACGTCCTCCGGCATGGGAGACGTTGAGTTCTCCTATCATTTCTGATAACAGTTCGGCAAATTCGTATTCATTACCAATATGTGGCACAAATTTCTGATAATCGGTTTTGGCTTTATTCCAATCAACACCATGCATGTCCGGTGTATAAAACATTTTTTGGGTACGCAGCCATACATGTTCAAAAAGTTGGGCACGTTCGGCTTCTGTATCAAATTCTACACCAGAACTGATCTGAATGTTTTCTCGTTTTTTTCCGGAAATATTAATTTTGGCCAATCGCCCTTGACTTAAGAGAAACAGATTATTTTCGTCTTTGTCCCAAACCAATTTTCCGCCCCTGCCGTCTAATGGCATTTCCATTTTGGTTTCCCGGGTTCTTAAATTAGTACTCCACAGATTTGCATTTTTTTCAAATAGTGCTAAGTAATAAAGCGTTTCGGCATCTTTAGATAAAACCGCATCGCTCAAAGATGAAGAGTGAATGGTCAATCGTGCTTTTCGATCTTCAAGTCCGTCCCAATCTATTTTTATAGCTTCAATTTCTTTGGATTTTGAAGTATCTTTTTTTGAATCTTTAGTGTCTTTTTTCGGATCTTTTTTAAGCTTGTCTTTTTCTGCTTTATTTAACTTTTCTATTTCTTTTTGAAGTTTGAATTCGTCTTCAGATAAATTGAATTTATCCCAACCTTCTTTTGTAAGAAAAAGAGTGTAAACGTCACCATGTGAAGATCCGCTAAAGGCATGGCTTTGTAATCCGTTGCGATTGCTAAACCAAATAATTTGTTTGCCGCCATTAACCCATTTTGGGTTGTAATCATTATAACCACTTTGAGTTAAATTTTTCATGGGTTGTTTTCCTGAAGCGTCCAATAATACGACTTCACCATTTGCCATCGTTTGCCTCCAAGAGGCTAACAACCATTTTGAGTCTGGGCTCCATTGAAAATATTGATCGCCGTCACGCATATGGAACATCTGTTCAGGGGTCATTAAAGTAACCGTATTTTTGGTTTCAAGATCCATCACTTTTAAAGTGCGTCGATCTTCAATAAATGCTAACTTTTTACCATCTGGTGAAAATTTAGGTTGATAATTATCTTTATCATTACTGACCAATGGTTTTTCTTCTAATAGAGTTGAAGCATAAAAGAAAGGTTCGTCACTTCTAGTTATATTTACTTGAAAAATCTGCCATCTGCCATCTCTTTCAGAAGCATAAACAATTGATTTCCCATCGGGTGCAAAATCAACAAAATTTTCAGTTTCCGGCGTGTTGGTAATGCGCTTGGTAAATTTGCCGTCCACAGCATTTACAAACACTTCACCCCGACTAACAAAAGCCACTTCTTTTCCGTCAGAAGAAACAGAAAAATGACCTATACCACTGCTTATTGGTGTAAAACCGTCTTTGTTTTTAATATTCTGAGTGTATAAACTGATGTTAATTTTTTGAGGCTCACTACCTTCACGAACGGTGTAAATTTCACCGCCATACGAAAAAGCTAATAACCCATCGTTCGATGCACTTAAAAAACGTACCGGATAATTGGTTAAATGTGTAATTTGAGTTTTAGCATTCGGATTAGCTAATGCTAATTTGAAAACATTAAAAGAACCTTTTTCTTCACTTAAATAATAAATATCTTGATCTGAATTGGTAAATACCGGCTGACGATTTTCGCCATAAAATGAAGTGATTTTTGTGTGTTTCCCACTATCGGTATCATAAGTCCAGATATCTCTGGCTATGGTTGATTGCTGGTGTTTTCGCCATTCGTTTTCACCTCCTTTTTTATCGTGATATACTAAAGTTTTTCCGTTTTTGCTAAGCATCGCTTCTTCAGCAGGAACGGTTAAAAACTGATCTACTCTTCCGCCATTGGCCGGAACACTGTACAATTCTGGTTGAGATGCTGTTGGATATTGTCTGTGCGTAACCAAATCTTGCCTTACACCTCCAAACAGAATTTGCCGACCATCCGGAGTGAACGAAAATGGTATTTCATCATTAGAATGAAAAGTCAATCTTTTAGCATTTCCGCCATTTATATCCATTGTAAAAACATCAAAATTGCCATATCGATCGGAAGCAAAAGCGATATTTTTTCCGTCAGGACTCCAGACAGGATGAAAATCGTGGGCTTCATGAAAAGTTAGTTGAACAGCTTGTCCGCCTTTTGTGGCGACTTTGTATAAATCTCCTTTGTAGGTAAATACAATCGTATTCCCGTCCGGAGAAATTGAAGGATAACGTACCCATTGTGGATTGATTTGTGCATGGGTAAGTTGAACTCCGATAAGGAGTAAGGTGATAATGAACGTTTTTTTGAGCATAATAATAGTGTAGTTGAAAAAAAGCAAATATAATTAATTGCAAGATGAAATTGAAGTTGAAAAACAGGCTTGAGTCATAAAAAGACTATAGAAAACAACAAGGTCTTTGCGGGGCGGGAACGACGACACAATCTCAAATTAGAAGCTGCGACAAGCCTCTTCGGTACTAAACTCCGCTGCAAAACTAAAAATAACTCCGATTTTTTGTAATTTGTCCATAAACATATTGATTATCAGCGCGTTGTTTTAATTTTTCAATACTTATTTTACTGAAAAACAGACAATTATAAGGATTTTTTTTGCGAAGCGTTGTTTTAGACACAGATATTTTGATTTTACCCAACAAATCTTCAAACTCAAAAACTAAAACTGATCTAAAAAAGAAATACCTGTAACATTTCGAGCTTCAACTTTTAACAATCTCCAAACATTACTTCCCTTCTTGGACTTCATCACCATTCTCATCAGGTTCATGCGGATCTTCAATGGAATGTGTAAGTGCCGATGAAATAATCCCCGTAGGAATAGCAACAATCCCCAAGCCAATCATCAAAATAAAAGACGTAAACACTTTGCCGCCAACAGTTATCGGATAAACATCGCCGTAACCCACAGTGGTTAAGGTGATGATGGCCCACCATAAACTGTCAAAAATTGAAGAAAAATGTTCAGGTTGTGCCTTACTTTCGAAATAATAAATTCCGATAGCAGCAAAATAGATGAGCAATACCGTAATAAAAATGAATAGAAAAATCTGCTCTTTAGCACTTTTAATGGCTCTCGAAAAATGATTAAGCGCTTTGTTGTAACGAACAAGTTTGAAAATTCGGAACAATCGTAAAAAACGTAGGGCTCTCAATGAACGCAAATCAACGCCGATAGCCAAATAAAAAGGAAGAATTGCCAGAAAGTCGATCATCCCATAAAAGCTGAAAAGAAATTTAAATCTTCGCTCCGCAGCATAAATCCTAAGGAGGTACTCAATGGTAAAAATGATGACGCAAACAACTTCAATTTAGCGAAGCAAATTCTGGTTTGAGACGAAAGATCTGGAATGGTCTCCATTGAAAACGTCACTACCGAGATCAGAATGAGCACTTGGATAAACATCGATATAAAGCGCCCTAATTTGGTATCGGTATTATCGATAAGATTTTTAATGGTTGCTTTCATTGATTGGCTTTTAGAGCCTGTTTAAAAATTATAGTTTGAATTTTTATAGATATTTTTAGATAGATTTTAGTTTTTGATAATGAAGATTTAGCGGGCTAAATCAAGTAATCAAAGGCTAAAAGATGGTAAAAAGAGCATAAAAAGACAACTAAG
>NZ_DATJCY010000121.1:0-1586 GCF_035577925.1 Gelidibacter sp.
GTCGATTTAGGCATTCAAGGATTACCATTTGACCTTTTTATTTCAGAAGAGTTTGAAGCTTCTTATACGCTAAGTAAGCACCCGATGCAAAACGGAGTTAAGATAAGCGACCATGTAAGAAAAGAGCCAATGAAGGTTCCAATCAAAGGGATGTTTACTAATCACCCTATTTCATATAAATTAAACAGAGAGAGAAAAGTTGAAATAGAAAAACTAGACTTTAGTCAAAAGTTAGAAAATAGAGCGCTAAAATATTTTAATAAATTAAAAGAATTGGCTGATAAAATGGAGCCCGTTAAGCTTATAACATCATTACATACATTTGATAATATGATTATTACAAATATAAGTTCGGCACGAGATGAAAAGAGCAGAGAATCAATTTTATTTAACGTTACTTTGGAAGAAATTTTTATTGTTTCGTTATCACAACAAACAGTTGACTATAAGTTTTATGATGCTGGATATGTTCCACCAAAAAATATGGATACAGATGTAAACAAGATGACAGCAAGCGAAAAAATAAACGGGATGCAATCAGCAGAAACAAAAGAAGTAAATAAAATTATTGAAAAAATAAATCCAAGGTTTATAAGATGAAAATAATACCTTTTAATCCTTCCTTAAGCTCGAGGCAGTCGCTATCTGTTAACGTGGGCGAAGCTGTAATAAACTTTTATTTTGAATGGAATATTAGGGATTCATCCTGGTATGTTGATTTAGACAATACAGAAACAGAAGTTCTTTCTATTAAGTTGCTGCCTGATAGTAACCTTTTGCCAATTAATAACAAACTAATTAATGGAAATTTTAGGGTGTTAAAGATTAAATCTTCAGAAGAAAATATTATAACTTATGATAACTTTGGCAGTGTTTTTCAACTTGTATACGGTACTAATGAAGAATGGAGCGAAATAGATGGCTTCTTTTAAAAGAGTTGCAGAACTATTTGTTGGTTCATTCAAAGATGGGAATGATACATCTAAGGGCTATGTAATTAAAGACTTGCATTTTGATTTTACTGTTTATAAATCGACGCATTACTATAAAAACTATGCAAGATTTTCAATTTATAACCCAAATGACGACACAATTAAAGAGATAATGAATAATGGTGCTGCTGTTGTTTTTAAAGTTGGCCACGAAAATGGACAAGTTGGAAATATATTTGTTGGCCAAATTGCAAGAGCTTATCCAGAGTACACACAAAGTAATGATATTGTATTGCATTTGTTTTGCAATGCCCAAAGAGGAGCAGAATATCAACTAGAAAAAGTAAATATTTCTATTTCATATAAGGTTGGTTCAACTTATTATGATGTTTTAAAGGGTATAGCTGATTTTTGCGGCTTGCCATTATCTGGTGCATCTTCACTAAAAGAAGTTTATTTGACAGATGAAGACGGAGACTATATAGATTCAGACGATATTGTTACCGTTGTTACTAACTTTGTTACACGTAAATTAAGGCCGATAAATGGTGAAGTTATTTTATCTAACAATGAAATGCTTTATATTGATAACATTAATAAAACAGAATATGAAAGCGTTGAGTTGAATTTCAGAACGGGTTTAATAAGTGCGAT
>NZ_DATJCY010000122.1:0-1740 GCF_035577925.1 Gelidibacter sp.
AGGAGGAAAAAGATGATATACTAAGCTCGAACACATCCTGATTCTTCCAGAATTCTTATTATTAATATAGCCAGCTCTATTCTGTGTTGTTAAACATAGATATAGAGCTGGTTTTTTCTTAAAAAAACACGCATCAATATCCTTTTTCAAAACAAGTGCTTCTAAAAACTTCGCATTTATCAGACATTTAATTAACTTTGCAAAAATTACTTTTGAAAAACACACATTTTTTTAGTTTAACACAAACAGAACACAATTTTAGTTTTAGGTTATGCACAAAATAATAGCTCGGAGGCTAAAAAGCTTCCCGTTTTATAGTTTCTTCGTGGACTCGCGTTCAGTTGGGATTACACTACTAATGTGTACGGCACTTTCCCTAATTCTGACTAATTCAGGATCGATTGGTGTTACTTATCACGACTTTTGGCTGAAAGACATATCATTTTTCCAACATCTTAACTTACCTTCAAACCTTCTTCATTTTGTAAACGATGCTTTGATGGCAATTTTCTTCTTTCATGTCGGCATTGAAATAAAAAGAGAAGCAATTGTTGGAGAACTATCTTCATTTAATAAAGCTATGTTTCCTGCTATTTCTGCTTTATTTGGAGTGGCAGTTCCAGCTCTTATTTTCTTGTACATTACGAGAGGCACCGGATTTGAACACGGATGGGCAATTCCTACGGCAACTGATATTGCATTCTCTCTGGGTGTTTTAGCAATGGTGGGCAAGTCTGTTCCCTTTTCATTAAAAATATTCTTAACTGCTCTTGCAATTATCGATGATTTATGTGCAATTCTTATTATTGCGTTGTTTTATGGTAATGCTCCCAAATTAATCTGCCTGGGAGGTGTAATCCTTTGCATTGGTGCAGGGCTACTTGTACTTAAAAAGCTCTCTAACAAGAAAATTCGCAATATATTTTATGTAATAATAGGCCTCATTATGTGGTATTGCGTTTACAACTCAGGTATTCATGCAACATTTGCGGGCATAATAATGGCAATGTTACTTCCAATAAATAAAATAACCCGATACGAGTCTATTCTTAACTTTCCCGTTAATTTTATAATCATACCTGTTTTTGCTTTGGCAAATACAAGTTTGTATATTTCAGGAGCTTCTTTTGCTAATTTGGCATCGCCACTTTCTATGGCCATCATCTTAGGCCTTTTTATTGGCAAACCACTTGGCATAATGTCGGCGACTTTTTTATTAGTAAAAACGAAGATTATCAATTTGCCGAAGAATGTAACATTAAAACGATTTTTGGGAGTGGGCTTTTTGGCAGGAATTGGCTTCACTATGTCCATCTTTATTTCCACGCTAGCTTTTGAAAACAAGTTTGATGGTGACACATCCAAATTGGCAGTATTGATAGCTTCTTTACTATCTATGATAATTGGATTTATTTGGCTCAAAATTAGCTACCCAGCAAAACATATCAAAGAGCACGAAGTAAAAGTTGAGAAACACTCTGAAGCAATCGTCTAGATTGAGCCCCTTTGATCTTTGCAGTTTATTAATATATTTGATAAAAATACAAATTATGGGTCTCATGTTATTTCAATTGGCTTTCGTTTTTTCTAATAACATGAATAGCGTTATTCTAATTTCCACACAAAATCATCATTTCTGTAGAGCAATAGCACATTTCAACTCCTACTTTTTTCATTTTCACAAGCGACGTTGTGTTTTTTTATCTATTTAATTAGCCAATGAATGTCATTCTTAGAATA
>NZ_DATJCY010000123.1:0-7344 GCF_035577925.1 Gelidibacter sp.
TGAGTTGGCCATTGCAGTTGCTATAGCAGTTTTCGGATTAAATTCTGGACAAGCTTTCGCAGGAGTTGTGGGACCATTAGTTGAAGTTCCTGTTCTAATCTTTTTGGTTCGAGTTTCATTTTGGCTAAAGAAGAAATATTACGACAAAGACAGTATTTAACAACCCAATTAAATGAAACTAATACTTGGAAATTAAAATATATTTGATAAGTTTGAAGGAAATAATAAAGAGGAAGTGGAATGGAGGGAATGGAAGGAAGGGAGAATTGTATAACAAGTGTTTGAAAACGGGTTTATTATTGATAATGAAAGGATTAGCGAAATGAGATATAGTGGATATATACGCCAAATGGCGTATAGCCAGATGTTGGCGGTAATTTGAAGAAACGGTTAACAACGAAAAACAATCAAGAAAATGAAGATATAAGTAACTGTAAGGTAGAATAAGAATTGAAATACCCTTTACAATGCAAAGTAGAAAGGGTAAGTATAAATATTAAAAAATTAGAAAATGATACAGTTACAAATGATTGACAAAACAAAATCAATAGCTCAAAATGATAAAAATATTTCTGCCGTATTTATGTACGGGTCATTTACCAAAAATGAAGGAGATAAATATTCAGATATTGAGTTCTATATCTTCTTAAAGGACAAAGAAAATTTTTCGGCTGAAAATTGGGTAAGACAAATTCATCCTTTGGCATTATATTTTACCAACGAGTATGGAAGTGAAGTTGCTATTTTTGAAAATATGATAAGGGGGGAATTTCATTTTTTGACAAACGACCAAATGGAAGTTATCAAATCGTGGGACGGTTTGGTAGAGTTTAGCGACTTTGACAAAATGATTTTAGTAGATAAAGAAGACTTATTGACTAACACTCTCAAAGAAATCAAAACTAAAATACCTGACCGAACAACAAGTGAAAACACCTTGTGGTTAAGTCAATCATTGTTGAATGTTTTACTGACAACAAGCAACTTAATTAAACGACAGGAATTTGCTCACGCTTACCAAAGTTTATCAAACACTCAAAAATACTTACTTTGGCTAATCAGAATTGAGACATCTCAAACTAAACATTGGGAAAGTCCTACAAAAAGTTTAGAGAAAGACATAGCCCCAGAGTGGTATTCATTATTTCAGCAGACAACATCAAGATTAGACCCGACAGATATTAAAACAGCTTTCAAGAAGTCTTTAATATTGACCGAAAAACTTTTCGACAATCTTGGAGTTGAAGCAAAATTAAAGGAGTTATTAAGTAGAATTGAATAAAAAAACTACCGCCAACATTGTATAAACGTAATGCGGGTGAAAGTGCTAAATTTAAATGAATTGAATATTAATAAACATAAGCTTAAACCGAAAGTGAAGTGCTTCTAATCCCGCACTACGCTTATACTTGACCGTTATGTGGCATTATAAAGACAGACAACAATGATAACAAAAATCAAAATTTTAGGAGTTTTGTTCCTACTACTCACAGGACAACTAACTTATGGACAGAAAAGCGAAGAGAAACTTGTAAAAAAATCGTTTGACAACTACAAATCTGCAATCCTTAATGACAAAGGAGAAGAAGCTGTTAAGTATGTTGACAGCAGGACTATTAAATATTATAGCGATATTCTCGAACTTGTTAAGACCGCTGACTCTGCAAAAGTTGAGACATTATCAATTTTAGACAAGCTAATGGTGTTTTCAATTAGACACAGAACAAGTAAAAATGACATTTTGAGTTTTGACGGAAAATCACTTTTGGTTTATGCAATTAAAAGTGGGATGGTTGGTAAAAATAGTGTTGCAAATAACTCTATTGGAGAAGTTATTATTGAAAGTGAATTTGCAAAAGGACAGTTTTTAGCAAACGGACAAAAAGCTCCATTCTATTTTCACTTTTACAAAGAAGAAGGAGAATGGAAAATTGATTTAACTTCATTATTTCCAGTTTCAACTATGGCTTTCAAAAAAATGGCTGACGAAAGCGGAGAAAACCAAAACGATTATTTATTCTCATTATTAGAGATGATTACAGGTAAGAAACCAGGGACAGAAATTTGGCAACCAATTAATTGACATAAATGGAAAACAACGAAACACTAAGTGAAAGTTTTAAGAGAGAACTTGACCAAGCGACAACAAGCACAATTTTAGACCCTGCATACAGAAAAAAGAAATTAGTCTTATGGGCAATTAGGACAACTATTTCAGTAATATTATATGTAATTTTTTGGAAACACAATTGGGTTAAATTGTCTTTGCTTTTGACAATTCCTCTATCCTTATTCAGCTTGTTTACAATTATTGGTTCGCCATATTTGCTTAAAAGAAAAATTGAACGGACAAAGAAGAAAATTGAAGAAACCGATAAACTATTGAGCGAGACACCTGACGAATGACAAGAAAAACGCCACATAACACGGGTTTTGCGTCAGGCGGGGTGACGTGCAAACTTGGACCTTTGTGCTTCGTATCAAGTGTAGTGCAGGTTGACAGTTTTGTGCTTCGAAACCCGCCCGAACGCAAAGCCCGAAAACGTTATAGCCAATTTTATGAACGACAAACTTAACGACTTTAAAGTAACGGACAGACAAACTTTCATTAAGTTTCTTGACTTATTACGCAAGGACTTTTTGGACGATCCCGAAAGTTGGGAAAACAAAACTTTACCAGACTTTTTGGAAGCGTTAAGAGCATACACAGAAGACATACAAGGTTATTACGACAACACAAAGCAAAATATAAATGCTGACCGACCAGACTGGTCAACATTTACAGACATTTTTAAAGGAGCGACTATCTATGAGTAATGGAAAAAATCCAACATATAGACTTCGCTTCTTTTTCGACTATGGTTGTGGTGGTTGTCTGTGGTGTGACAATAAAGCTGCATATAAAAAATATGACGTAGGCACTTTGGACGCAGAAATTTACGACCTAAATGGAAAAGTTAGTCAGGAAGCAAGAATTAAATTACCACACTCAACAAAACAAAAAGTATTGGCATTGGACAAATTGTATAGTGAAAGCCTAAATTGGGAAGACCCATCAGGAGATTCAATGTGGGACAAATCACAATGGGACAATTTCCACTCACAGACAAGAGAATTGCATAAAGAAATATCAAACATACTTGGTGACGACTTTGAAATTATATATAAACAGGAATAGAAAAACTGGCTATAACAAGCGTTTGGCTCAATGGCGGGTGACGTGGTTAATTGAACATTCTACCTCGCATCAACTTTTGTGGTGTATTGACAGTTTTGTGCTCCGAAATCCGCCACTGCGCCAAGCGCCAAAACGTTATCACTCATCTTTTAATAAAAATGCGTCTAAAAAATTCTATAATATTTGCAATATTATATTCAATCGTTGGATTATTAATTGGCGTGGATATAATTAACAAAATGAATAAATCATATCATTTATTTATAATAGTTTTACCTATAGCTTTTTATATAACATCTATTATATTATGGAAATATGTAGTCGATAAACAAATTTTAATATTAAAAAATGAACCTAAACAATCAAAAATTATTTTTACTGGTTTTTTAATTGGAATTATCTCACATCCTATTAGTTTTCTTTTAATGTTAATATTATCTAACATTATTTATTGGATACCATTTATTAATAGTTATGATCTAATAAATGAACCAAGTAGTTTTGAAGATATATTATTTGCCCCCTTTATAGGAACTTTTTTTAGTTTAATTATGTATGGTTGGATTACTATTCCAAGTGCAATAATCATAGCAATATTTATATCGCATCTTAATAATATTAATAAAAACAAAAATCAGAATATATAAAAAGACGAGTGATAACATCGCATTGGCAAAATGGCGGGTTAAGTGCAAACTTCAACTTTTGTGCTTTTTATTCCGCCGAATGTGTTCCCATTCGCTTATTTTGATTAAGTTAGCTTTTGTGAAACACATCGGCTCCGAGTGGTTTTGGCTGAACCTTTTGGTTTTGTCTTCCCGCCACTTCGCCAGATGCGCGGAACGTTAGGCACAAACTAAGAAAATGACAGAAAAACGAATCATACAATTTTCAATTTCAGCAATTGGTATTTTATTCATTGTTGGACATATGATTTGGCCTGGCATTAAAATTGATGGAATAACTGTTCTTCTAATTATTATCGTCATAATTCCATGGTTAGCACCTGTTTTTAAATCATTTGAACTACCAGGCGGACTAAAAGTTGAATTCCATGATTTGGAGAAAGCAACTAAGAAATTGGAAGAATCAGGATTGATAAAGAAAGGACCTGCTTCAAAAAAGCATCAAGACCATTCAAAATATTCATTTCTCAATGTTGTTGACATAGATTCAAATCTCGCTTTATCGGGTCTTAGGATGGAAATAGAATCAAGACTGAAAGATTTGGCTGAACAGAATTTCAAAGTTGTTGATAGGCATGGTATAAACCAAATAACCCGACAGCTATCTGAACACGGTATTTTGAGTAATCAAGAGTCATCTGCAATTTTGGATATTTTGCCAATTCTTAACAAAGCCGCGCATGGACAAGATGTTGATGAGAAAACTCACAAATGGGTAATAGAAATCGGACCTCAAATACTTGACAGTCTTGAAGCAAGAAAAAGTGCTCATGAACTGCCTGAGTTAATTAGTTCATACAATAACAGAGACGGAGCTCAGGGTGTCGAAATAGGACATAAACTTTCAATGCAAATGATTAAATCTACAGATGCTTTTTTTGAATTAATGAAAAAAGACAAAAAAGCATTTAATGATTGGATGAAAGAGTTAGATACATCAACATTTACTCTTTTTGAATCAAGTGACGAAATAGAAGAAGAATTGGCTTATGCCAAGTATTCTCGACTGAAAGAAATAATGATTGAGAAAGTTGAGCAATATTTGGAAAAAAACACAGAGAGTAGCGAAGCGAAAGAATTGCTAAACAAATTGAATAACATAAAAATAAGGTCAGTTTGGTAAAAAAGTCTGTGCCTAACAAAAGCTATACCTAATGCGGGTTTGGGTGCTAAATTGAAAGTAAATGAATATTAACAAACATATCGGCAGGCTGACAGTAAAGTACTTTTTAATCCCGCTCTAAGCATAGCCAAACCGTTAGCGGAAATACTTTAAGTATTAATCTCCAAATTATTTAACAAAAAAATATAGCATATATCTCAAAGCTTATTCTTATATTTGTAAAAAAAATACAAATTTTAAAATAAGGAAAGATGATTGAAGAATTTAATTTCGGAAACTTTTGGTCATTTAAGGATGAACAAACCTTAAATATGACTGCTGCAAAAATTAAATCATTTCATCCGTCAATTGATAAGCGTAATGTAATTGAAATTGATGATAAAATGTCATTAATTAAATCAAAAGCAATTTATGGTGCAAATGCTAGTGGTAAAAGTAATATTATTAAAGCATTAGTTACTTTTATTCGTATTGTAACATCATCTGTAAAAGACGATAAAATTTTAAATATTATTGAGCCTTTTAAATTATCAGTAGATAAATTAAAAGAGCCAACTTTTTTCCAATTGGTATTTAGAATTAAAAATACAAAATACAGATATGGATTCGAGGCAGATGAAAATTGCATTAAAAGTGAATGGTTATTCTATACTCCTAATAAACGAGAACAAACTTTGTTTATTAGAGAAGAACAAGAAATTCTAGAAGTCAATGATAAGCATTTTGAAGAAGGCAGTAAATTCATTTCGTTACTTGACGACGATGAAAATACTATTTTTAGAACTAATTCTCTGTTCTTAACATCATTAGCTTCATTTGGCTTTGGTAAAATGTCCAAATCAGTAATTAAAGCAATTTCTTCAATTATTGTAATCAATGGATTAGGGCATAGTGGTATGTACTCAGCTGCTGGTGATGCATTGGATGATTTAAATAAAAAGAAATTTATTTTAGACTTTTTAAAAAACGCTGATACAGGGATTAATGATATTGAAAGTATTGAAATAACAAAAGATAATTTACCGGAAGATGCAGATGATGATTTTAAAAAAGAATTTAAAAAGGGAAATATCATCGTTTCTAGTCGAAGTCAATATGAAGGAAATAAAAAAGTTGGCAACGTTCCTTTTGTATTAAGTGGACAAGAATCAGAAGGAACTATCAAAATGTTTGAATTAAGTCCATTCATCTTTAATGCATTAAATGAAGGTCGTACTTTAATTATTGATGAATTTGATTCAAGATTTCATCCACTTTTAACTAAAAAAATTGTTGAGCTTTTCAATTCTGAATCAAATAAAAATTCACAATTAATTTTTACAACTCACGATACAAATCTCTTAAGTTCAGAAATTTTACGAAGAGACCAAATTGACTTTGTAGAAAAAGACAAATATGGTGCAAGTCATTTATATACTTTAGTTGAAATTAAAGGTGTTAGAAACAATGCATCTTTTGAAAAGGATTATATTCAAGGTAAATATGGAGCGATTCCATTCTTAGGTAATTTTTCATCTCTATTAAATTTTGATTATGCCGAAACCAACTAGAGCTGTAAAAAAGACAGATAAGAACAAAGCTTGGAATAGAAAAGCTAAACCAAGTAATTATAAAATAGAAACTATACCGATAAGAAAATCTATTTTAATAGTTTGTGAAGGCCAAACTGAAAAACTATATTTTGAATCATTTCCAGTTCTAGGTTTGAAGGTAGAAGCTGTAGATTTGGGAGGGCAATCAAAAACTAAGCTAGTTGATAGCACACAAAAAATAATAGAAAGTTCAGAATATGAATATGATGAAGTATGGTGTGTATTTGATATGGATTTTAAAGATGGTGCCGATGAATATGCTGATTTTGACAATGCAATTGAAAAAGCAAATACACTAGGTTACGAAGTTGCATATTCAAATGATTCTTTTGAATTATGGTTTTATTTACATTATAATAAAATCGAAGCTCAACAATTAAGAACATTTTATTATGAGCAATTGAGCCAAAAATTTGGTATTAATTACGAAAGAGAAGGAAAAAAATATGCATTTTGTCAAAAAGTTTACTCTATTCTATTAAATGATGAACAAGCATCTCAAGAAAGAGCAATCAAAAATGCTAATGAGTTATATGATAGTCAAAAACATTTGGTATATCATCAACAAAATCCAGTAACAACAGTATATAAATTAGTACAAACTCTGAATGAGAATGTAAGAAAATAAGTACTTCCGCTAACAAGTAAGGCTTAAACGCTGCGAAGCGATAGCGAAGTTGCGGTTTAAGCCCGTGTTGACAGTAGCTTTCGCTATGCCACGTCTGCTTTCTATGGGGATTCAAAAAAATTGGGATTGTTTTTGGC
>NZ_DATJCY010000124.1:0-7683 GCF_035577925.1 Gelidibacter sp.
GCTCAAAGCTTCCATTCGGTTTTGTTCCCAAAAATCGTCATCTCTATTATATACATCGACGTCAAAATTATATACTTCTTGAGCGTAAAATTTATCGTCTTTAGGGATGTCAAACTCGTAGTTATCATAAAGTGTGGTACGCTTGCCATAAACACCGCGCGATTGTTCCTTTTTACTGAAAGCAAAATCAGACATAAAATAATCGCGTTTAATCAAAAACACCGAATCGTTCAAAACCTCAAAATCCTGCTCAATATAAATTTCTTTTACCCAATTAATATTAGCACTTTTTGAAGCTTGCATGTTGATTTCCTTAATAGCATAAGTGGTATCATTGACCCAGAAATCACCTTTAAAAGTCAATTCGTTTTTTCGACGTGGATAGTAAACAATATTATAACACCATTTATTATCTATAAAAGCACTGTCGGAAAGCACATAATTATAGGTATTGACGCCAGTCCTAGATAGCGGACTCACAAAGCTTTTATCAAAAAACTTGAGGTAATTATCGTAAATATCAAAATCTGAATACAGATCATCTACAAAATCAATAATGATTTGATTATTGCTAAAACCCGAATTTTTGTTGCCTTTTAAATCTTCTTTTTCCTTCTTTTTTAAATTATCGCCATAAACTTTGCTACTGGCTTCATTGATGAAAATAGGCAAATAGGTTTTTCCTGTAACGCGGCTCGTATCGACTTGATCGAAAACAAATTCCATCCCTCTGAACAACTTACTTTTAATCAACGCACTATCAATCGTATTGATATCAAACTCAACTTTCTCGTATTTATCGTATTGGTATTGTTTGAATTGGCGTAATCCGTTTTGACGCTTCCGTTCCCAAATTTTCTTTAAAATGGCAATGGCCGGATTTTCACTTTCTTTTTTGGACTGCTTTCCGGTAACGATAAAAACCTCACCCAATTGATCCAAGGCTTCCTTTAAAATGAGTTTTAAATCATAGTTTACCTTTTTGGTCAAAGGGATTTCTAAAGTTTCGTAACCCATAAATGAGACGACCAAAGTATTGTGAGTTGCACTGGACTCCAAATAAAACTTTCCATCTTCATCGGTAATTGTTCCTTCCGTCGAACCTTTAAAAAAGACATTGGCATAGGCTACAGAAACGTTGTTTTCATCATAAACATACCCACTAACCTTAGTCTGGGCGTACATGGAACACATTCCGAAGAAAAAAAATAAGCAGCGTAGATTTAGGTTCATAAGGCAAAAAAACTTCACCAACACTAAGGTCAATGAAGTTATGATAACGTAATCCCAATAACTATCGTATTGGAAACAATTTATTTATACAATACTATTTTAACCGCTTTAACAACCTCATCACTATCTGGCAACCATTCTTTAAATAGTTCTGGTGAATATGGCGCAGGCGTATCGGCCGTATTGATTTTGATCACTGGGGCGTCCAAATAATCAAAGGCTTCAGATTGTACGATATAGGTAATTTCTGTAGAAATATTCCCGAATGGCCAAGCTTCTTCCAAAACGACCAAACGGTTGGTTTTCTTGACCGATTTTAAAATCGTTTCTTTATCTAATGGACGAATAGTTCTCAAATCGATGATTTCACATGAGATACCTTCTTTTTCCAATTCCTCAGCAGCTTTATATGCTTCTTTTATAATTTTACCAAATGACACGATGGTCACATCAGTACCTTCACGTTTAACTTCGGCAACGCCCAGCGGAATAGTATATTCGCCATCTGGCACTTCACCTTTATCACCATACATTTGCTCACTTTCCATGAAAATTACAGGATCGTCATCACGGATGGCAGCTTTCAAAAGTCCTTTGGCATCGTATGGATTAGATGGCACTACAACTTTTAATCCTGGTGTATTTGCAAACCAATTTTCAAAAGCTTGTGAATGCGTCGCTGCCAATTGTCCTGCGGAAGCCGTTGGTCCTCTAAAAACTATTGGACATTTAAATTGTCCGCCAGACATTTGTCTAATTTTAGCAGCGTTGTTAATGATTTGATCAATACCAACCAAACAAAAGTTAAAAGTCATATATTCGACGATAGGACGACAGCCTGTCATGGTCGAGCCAATAGCTATACCAGCAAAACCAAGCTCTGCAATAGGGGTATCAATAACGCGTTTTGGTCCAAACTCATCCAGCATTCCTTTTGATGCCTTATATGCACCATTATATTCGGCTACCTCCTCACCCATCAAATAAATGCTTTCGTCACGTCGCATTTCTTCACTCATAGCCTCACAAACAGCCTCTCTAAATTGAATTGTCTTCATTTCATTTCAAAATTTAAATCAATTAGCAAAAGTAACAATAAAACGAAAACTAAAACGAAAAGAATTATTTAAAATTTATTATGCATGCATAGCAAATATATCGTCTAAAATAATTAACTTCGTAACCAAATCGAATAAAAGACCATAGGCGGCAAAAATTTGTAGTTTTAGGTTGATAAAACTCATAAAAACCGTCATAAAACTAATAATGTTATAAATAATAAAAACATGAAAATACTTGTATGTATTAGCCACGTGCCCGATACGACCTCAAAAATCAATTTTACCGATGACGACACCAAATTTGACACCAATGGTGTTCAGTTTGTAATTAATCCGAATGATGAATTTGGACTAACGCGTGCCATGTGGTTCAAGGAAAAACAAGGTGCCACCGTTGATGTTATTAATGTTGGCGGCCCAGAAACAGAACCTACATTACGCAAAGCTTTAGCTATTGGCGCCGACAGTGCCATTCGTGTGAACACCGCTGCAACCGATGGTTTTGCTGTTGCCAAACAACTGGCCAATGCGGTTAAAGATGGCGGCTATGACCTCATCATTGCAGGTCGTGAATCTATTGATTATAATGGCGGAATGGTTCCAGGGATGCTCGCCGAATTGATAGGCGCAAATTTTGTAACCAATTGCATTAGTCTTGAAGTTGATGGGACAAACGCTAAAGCTGTTAGAGAAATTGACGGCGGAAAAGAAACCGTTTCTACAACTTTACCACTAGTTATTGGTGCTCAAAAAGGATTGGTAGAAGAAAGTGATCTTCGCATTCCAAACATGAGAGGCATTATGCAAGCCCGTCAAAAACCGTTAAACGTTGTTGAACCTGTTGAGGCAATCAAAGAAACATCGACCGTAAAGTTTGAAAAACCAGAACCGAGAGGTGCCGTGAAAATGATTTCACCAGATAATCTTGACGAATTGATAAACTTACTTCATAACGAAGCGAAAGTCATATAAATATCAAAATCCAATACAAGGTATTAAAATTTGGATCTTGAAATAAAAAAATCAGAAATTAATCATGAGATTTTCACCTACGTGGAAATGATAAAAACAACAGATTATGTCAGTTTTAGTATATACAGAATCAGAAGAAGGAAAGTTCAAAAAAGTTGCTTTTGAAGTAGCTTCCTACGCAAAGGCAGTTGCAGACCAAATGGGAACAACTGTTACCGCTATTGCCATTAATGCCAATGATGTTTCAGAATTAGGAACTTATGGTGTTGATAAAGTATTAAAAGTAAACGATGCAAAATTGGATGCTTTTAATGCCAAAACCTACGCTAACATTATCAAACAAGCTGCAGAAAAAGAAGGCACCAAAGTAGTAGTGCTAAGCTCTAGTGCAGACAGTAAGTATTTAGCGCCTTTATTGGCCGTTGGATTAAACGCTGGTTATGCCTCCAACGTGGTTGAGGCGCCGACAAGTGCTTCACCATTTACCGTAAAACGAAATGCTTTTACCAACAAAGCTTTTGTATTTTCAACCATTGATACCGATGTCAAAATTGTTGGTATTTCCAAAAACACATTTGGGATTAAAGAAAATTCTGCGAGTGCCACTGCCGAAGATTTTTCACCAGCTATTCCTGATAATGATGTTCATGTGGACTCCGTTGACAAAGCCACCAATAGCGTAACCATTGCAGATGCAGAGATTGTCGTTTCTGGTGGTCGTGGGTTAAAAGGCCCTGAAAATTGGGGCATGATTGAAGATTTAGCAAAAGTTTTGGGCGCAGCCACAGCCTGTTCAAAACCAGTATCCGATTTAGGTTGGAGACCACATGGAGAACACGTGGGGCAAACCGGAAAACCTGTAGCAGCCAATTTATATATTGCTATCGGTATTTCTGGAGCTATTCAACATTTAGCCGGAATCAATGCTTCTAAAGTAAAACTTGTCATCAATACCGATCCTGAGGCACCCTTTTTTAAGGCGGCAGACTACGGCATCGTTGGTGATGCTTTTGATGTCGTTCCAAAACTTACAGAAAAACTAAAAGAATTTAAAGCTCAAAATGCTTAAATTCCTTAACTTGTAACAGCATTTAGCTGACAAGTTAAAATAATTGCCATAAATACACACCTCAAACCTAATATTAAAGAGGTTTGTATTTGTGGCAAAAATTTTCAAAATAGTATTTTTGTTTCAGTAACTTCCCAAAAAATATGACGACCACAGTTGGTAAAGTCCTAATTTAAACAGTTATTTGCTTTTTATTTTATATGAGTTTAGTCCGATTGAACATAAAGGGAATATCCTACAGCCAAACGCAAAACGGTGCTTACGCCTTGATATTGAATGAGGTAGATGGCGACCGCAAACTCCCTATTGTCATTGGCGCCTTTGAAGCACAATCCATTGCCATTGCGCTCGAAAAGGAAATCCGCCCACCACGTCCATTGACCCACGATCTTTTTAAAAATTTTGCCGATCGGTTTGACATCATTATCAAACAGATCATCATCCACAAATTGGTAGATGGTGTGTTTTACTCTAGCTTAATCTGTGAGCGCGACAAAATTGAAGAAATCATTGACGCACGTACCAGTGATGCCATTGCTTTGGCATTGCGTTTTCAAGCGCCAATTTTCACCTATAAAAACATTCTGGATAAAGCAGGAATCTACTTAAAGGTTAATCCACATAAGGAAGATGAGCAGCAAGACAGCATCCTTTTGGATGATTTGGTTGCCGAAGAAATAGAATCTTCAATCCAAGAAAACTACAAAAACAAAACCATCCAAGAACTCCATGCTTTATTGGAGCAAGCCGTCCTAACCGAAGATTATGAACTGGCCGCTAAAATTAGAGACGAGATTTCTAAACGCTAAAACAATCAATCTGATGAAACATTTCTTTTTAGCTTTTACAGCTATTTTTTTTGGGATTACAACAAGCATAGCACAAAGCATAGAAAGAAAATGGAAGCTTGAATCTGTACAAAGCGATCAAAACGACAGTTTATATAGTATCAATCCAGAAACTGATGTTCTAAATTTGACCGACGGTGAGTTCACTTTTTATTTAAAGTCTAAAGACAGCACTGAGAACAAAGGCAGTTTTATAACCCAAAACAAACTTTTAATTCTCTATTACGATACACCATCGGAAACTATTCAAAAGCTAAAAATTAATTCCTTAACCGATTCTACTTTAGTACTTCAGGAAAAAGGAATTCGATACAACCTAACCACCGCAACCGACGCACCATTAAATATCGCAGAGACCACAACAACAAACCAAATCATTGCAAGCGAAGGCTTTACAATGAATAGCTTATTGCGTGGCACTTTGGGCATGTTTGTACTTTTATTAATATCTTATCTTTTAAGTGCCAACAGAAAAGCCATTAATTGGCAAACTATAGGCTTAGGGCTTGCGGCACAATTGTTTCTTGCCATAGGCGTCTTAAAGGTTCCTTTTATTCAGAGAGCTTTTGAAATTGTTGGAAAAATGTTCGTAAAAGTCTTGGAATTTACCCAAGCAGGAAGTGAGTTTTTACTTGGAGGCATGATGGATATCGAAAGTTTTGGATTTATCTTTTTGTTTCAAGTATTGCCAACTATTATATTCTTTTCGGCATTAACCTCAGTGCTATTTTATTTGGGAGTTATTCAAAAAGTGGTTGCCGGAATGGCTTGGGTTTTAACCAAACTGTTAAAAATTTCAGGTGCCGAAAGCTTAAGTGTTGCGGGCAATATCTTTTTAGGGCAAACAGAAGCTCCGTTAATGATCAAAGCTTATCTGGAAAAAATGACCAAATCCGAAATCCTTTTGGTCATGATTGGTGGGATGGCCACTGTTGCTGGTGGTGTATTGGCGGCATACATTGGTTTTTTGGGCGGCGAAGATGAAGCTCTCAAATTATTTTACGCAAAACACTTATTGACGGCCTCTGTGATGGCTGCTCCCGGCGCTATTGTTATTTCTAAAATGCTGTATCCACAACAACAGGAAATCAATACGGATATTCAGGTTACACAAGATAATATTGGCTCTAATATATTGGATGCCATTGCTAACGGTACGACAGAAGGCTTAAAATTGGCAGCCAACGTTGGCGCGATGCTTTTGGTTTTTATTGCTTTTATAGCCATGATTAATTATGGCTTTGGAAAGCTTGGAGGAATAACAGGTTTAAACGCCTTAATTGCAAACAATACGCCTTATGCAGCCTTCTCCTTAGAGTTTATTTTAGGATATATTTTCTCTCCATTAATGTGGCTTATTGGTGTTGCCAAAGAAGACATGGCACTTATGGGCCAACTTTTGGGAATCAAGTTGGCAGCGAGTGAATTTGTAGGGTACATTCAATTGGCTGAACTTAAAGACGTCGCTAACGGAGTACATCTAAAGTTTGAAAAATCAATAATCATGGCAACTTATATGCTTTGCGGATTTGCCAACTTTGCATCTATCGGCATTCAGATTGGAGGCATTGGATCATTGGCACCAGGCCAGCGCAAAACTTTATCGGAGTTTGGAATGAAAGCACTTATTGGCGGAACAATAGCATCTTTATTATCTGCAACTATGGCTGGGATGATTATTGGATAACTACTAATTCCTGCGAAAGCAGGAATCCCATCACACAATATGTTTAACTGAAAGTTTTATTACATTTGGCTGATTAATTGATTTTTATAGAAATATATTATGGAAAAATGGAATGAACTATGTTTTATACTTTCAGAAAGTGTTCCATTCAATGCATCAGAACAAGTTTTTGAATTAAAAGTGATTCAAGCATTTGAAAAATTAGGTTGGAGCCATTTTAAAAAAGAAATAGCAGTCCGAGAAAGCATACCAATAGGTGCAGCAAATAGAATCACACCAGATATTATAATAAAATCACACGACCAAAATCTTTTTGTGATAGAAGTCAAAAATCCAGCAGCCGATTTAAAAAACCAAAGTTATCAAGATCAACTTTCATCTTATATGAGAATGTTGCGCTTAAATTTTGGAATCTTAATCGGAAATGAAATCAAAATCTTTGTTGATGGCCCTTTAGTTGGCTCAAATCAATCTGAACTTTTAGAAAGAATCTCATTTAAAAAAGACAATCCAAAAGGTTTAAACTTTATCAATCTTTTTCAAAAAGAAACTCTCAGTTATGAAAATATTGAGAAATATATTCAGCAAAAAATAGAGAATATAAAAGAAAACCAAACCGTTGAAAACCTAAAAGAAGAAATCACCACAACTCAATACTCTGATTATTTAAAAAACAAACTCAAAAACAAACTTTTAAAAGAATACAGCGAAAATATCGTCGAAAAAGTTTTAGAAGATTTTAAGGTGAAAATTTATGATTCTGCACAAACAGAAGTTCAAAAAACAATCTACCTACAAAGTAGTATACCAAAG
>NZ_DATJCY010000125.1:0-2311 GCF_035577925.1 Gelidibacter sp.
CACATTCCCACAGAAAACCATAATCCCAAACTAAATCCGAATAAAGTCCCCGCAATGATTAATCCTATGGCAATAAAAAATCCGACCGCCAATCCTGTTTTAAGAAATGAAAAATCTCTTTTGCTCATTAATACAACAGCAGACAAACCAGTAAATAAGCCTAAGGTTACAATCGCTGCTTGGTTTAAGATTTCAGCCCCCGAATCCATATAATGGGCAGCAATGTAAATCAACGGAACAAAAATAAAGGCCTGTGCCAAAATATATAATCCGTAAGCAAGATACTGCTTATTTTTATCTGGTGATTTTAAGGTCATTCGTTCAGCGTAACTGGTAATAAACATAAAGCCACCCAACATCAACAACCATTTATAACCTTCAGTCATGGACATCATAAAACTGACAATGGCTTCACTTTGCAATAATAAATATTCAAAAACGATGAATACCAAAACACCACCGGCCACGTGGGCATAAGTCCGTTTATAAAAATCAACACGCTCGGCATCCGTAGCGTTTGTCAATAGTTTTGTTTCAAAATTAGGAAATGAATTTTCAGTAGGTTGCTCCATAAATTAAGATTTTAGATTAGACTTAAAAATAAGAAAAAAAATAGACCGAACAACTAAATAAAGATCTAACAGGTTTACTTGCTTCGCTGCGTGAGATCGCTGTACTAAGTTTAAAAACCCGTTAAGTCTCAAATTCCAATTTTTTAGATGGATTTCATAACCATAATAAAAAGACAATTACCGTTTTGTACTATTTTCAAACTCTTCTATAGCCACTAATTACAATCTTATCGGCACAAAAATAAAAAATGTCAAACACATATTTTGATAAAACCATGATTTACTTTCGGCCGAGAACGTCCAGTGCCATTGGGATGATGCATGATTACACCTTGATCAGGCTTTTAGGCCATATTCTAATTCGGTCCAAAAATCACTATAGAAATTTTGAGACTCCATTAATTCCCCATGACTTCCAAAGTCAGTTATAATGCCGTCTTCCAATACGTAAATTCGGTCGGCAATTTTTGGTAGTGAATGTAATCTGTGGGATATGAAAACAATACTCAATTCAGTTTTCAACCTGTTCAATATATTTAAAACAAATTGCTCCGTTTTTCGGTCCATGGCCGATGTAAACTCATCCAGTAATAAAACCTTCGGTTTTTTATATAAGGCACGCATTAAGGCAATAACTTGTTTTTGTCCGCCCGAAAGGTTAATGCCTTCTTCACCAAGTAGAGTCGCATACCCTTGGGGCAATGCATTTATAAAATGCTCAAAACCGTAGGCTTCGCAGAACGCAATTATGTTTTCCGGTGCGTCTTCCTCACCAAGAAGAATATTGGATACAACATTACCACTAAAAATAGTAACCTCTTGTGGTACAACTCCCAACATAGTGCGCCAACTTACGGTATCCATATCTTCAAGCCTATTTTGATTGTTGATGATAATTGTTCCGCTTTCATAGGAATAGAACTTTTGAAGAATTTGTCCCAATGTACTTTTGCCACTTCCGCTTTCACCAACAATAGCAATACATTCGTTGGCATCGACTTTAATGTTGATGGCCTTTAATAATGGGCTTCGACCAGCAAAACGAAAGGAAAGATTTTTAATTTCGAGTACATTGAATTCTGAAACTTCAGTTTTGCCTTTTGGTTCCTTTTCCATTGCCGCAAATTCATACATTCTATTAAAAGCCACTTTGGCTTCGTTGACCGGTATGGTTATTAAAGCCAAACTTGCCACAGAAGGTAACAAACTGCCCGCTACACCCAAAATTGCCATTAATTCTCCCAGAAGTATGGTTTCATGATAGACTTGGATAGAGGTATAAACCAAAATACCTATTAAAAACAAGACACTGAATATGCCGGAGTAAATAGATAAACGCACGTTTATTTTACCAAGATTAAAGGCCTTCTCCTGAAAATTGCCATAAATAAGCTGGTTGATTTTTTGAAAAACAGCTTGTCGGTTGTTGTTTTTTATAGTTGCAATGCCCTGCATGGACGTTATATAGTTGCTCTCACTAAAGGCATACCCTTGCATCACTTCTTTTTGTGCATTGATAATGCGCTTGTTAAAGCTATAAATAAGTATAAAATAAAAGGGCAAGCTCGTCAGGGCAATTAAACCTGTTTGCCAAGAGTAATAAAACAAAAAGCCCAAAGAAACCATGGTCACCAAAACGTTGATGGCCACATTGCCCACCATCTGATTAATAACCCGTTGTACACGTTGGGTATCATTTAATCCTGCCACTAACTCCCCAATTTTACGAGTATCGAAAA
>NZ_DATJCY010000126.1:0-1974 GCF_035577925.1 Gelidibacter sp.
CGTTGGCAATTTTTAATAGAAACTTTTCTTATTACCGTTTTGGCTGCTCTTTTAGCACTGCTTTTATTGCCTTTATTTTTGGAAGTATTCAAAGATTTTGTTCCTGGAGAGTTGGGCGATTATAAGGCGTATAGCTCTCAGATATTGTTGTTTTTAGCAATATTTATTCCAATTGTTACACTTTTGGCAGGTTTTTATCCAGCGTGGGTATTAACAGGATATGCGCCAATTTCGATAATGAAAAACCAATTACATCAAAACACACATCTTTCCAGAACTTCGGTTTTACGTCAAGGATTAACTGTTTTTCAGTTTGTAATTGCTAGTGTTTTCCTTATTTGTGTTTGGGTAGTGATTCAGCAAACTCACTTTGTTTTAAACAGAGATATAGGAGTTAGAAAAGATGCTATAGTTCATTTTTATATTCCAGGATATTATAAAAATCCAGAAAAAACGAAAGTTTTAAAAAATCAAATCGCAAGTTTTCCCGAGATCGAAGCAGTTAGCTTAAGTTCATTGCCACCGCTTACGGAGGGCTATAATAAAGTACAAGTCAGATTGGATAATCCAAGACAAAAAGATTTGGAAATAGTTGATTTTGATTATCGAGAAGGTGATTTAGAATATGCTGTGGTGTATCAATTTCAATTGGTATCAGGAAGGAATATTCGGGAGTTGGATTCTATTCAAGAAGTTTGGATTAGCGAAAAAGCAGTAGAATATTTAGGTTTTGAAAACCCAGAAGAGGTGCTCGGTCAAACCTTTAATAATGGGAGGAGAACCATTGTAGGAGTCTTGAAAAATTTTGATATTTCTTCGGCACACGAGAGTCTGCGTCCTTTTATGTATGTCGGGTCGGATAAAGGATTTATGCTACATTTAGCACTAGATAAAAAACACCCCGAAACTTGGAGCAAGGCATTAGACAAGGTATCGAATGCTTTTTCTGAGATATTTCCCAATGCCACTTTTGATTATTCTTTTTATGATAAAGAAATAGAAAAGCTCTATAATACTGAGCGTCAACTTTCCAAATTACTCCAATGGGCAATGGGTTTCTCAATCCTTATTGCAGGAATGGGATTGTTTGGCTTGGCGGTTTTTACCACAAACCAACGTCGTAAAGAAATCGGGATCCGAAAAACCTTAGGTGCATCTACAGGACAGATAATTTACATGCTTCTTAAAAATCTTTCAAAATTGGTTCTTATGGCGTGTGTAATTGCTTTTCCAATTGCGTGGTATTTTATGAATAAATGGCTACAGAATTTTGTCTATAGAATAGAAATAAGTCCGGTTGTCTTTTTGGCTTCAACCTTTGTTTTACTATTGATAGCCACATTGGTATTGTTTTCACGTGGTTGGTATATCGCAAGTGCAAACCCAGTGAATTCACTTAGAGATGAATAATTATAAATTAAAACTACAACTAAAAATAATTCGGTTATGAAAAAAACAATGCTATGTATTTTGCTGATCGCGGTTGCGTTCACAACATCTGTTGCGCAGAAAAACAATATTTCTATTTCCAATAATAATGGTGAAATAAGGATTTCTGTACAAGACAGTAAACAAAAACTTGATTTGAAACTTAAAGGTGAAATCACGTTTACAGATGATGAAAAGGGAATTCAAAGTTTATCAAATGATGGAACGGTTTCATTTAAAAAAGATGGTGATAAACTAAAAATTACCCAAGAAACCAACGGAACTCTTTTATATGTCATTAATGGTAAAAAGAAGTTGGTTCTTGATGAAAAAGATAAAGCACTTGTTGCTCAATGTGTGCAGACAATGATTGCTATTGGTGTTAATGGAAAGGAACGCGCGCAGAAAATTTACGAAACGACAGGGTTTGAAAGTGTATTAAAAGAAGTGAATCGTTTTGAAAGTGATTATGTTAAACATACTTATCTCAATGTTTTGGGTTCTAGTGATTCACTTAGTGAAAGTGAAATGCTTTCTTTTCTGGAA
>NZ_DATJCY010000127.1:0-1720 GCF_035577925.1 Gelidibacter sp.
GATGGCCTTTTATTATTTGTCCACCTTTATATTCAGAAGTTAAAATATTCCCGGTTTGCTTATATTCAAAAATGGTTTCTTCTGAGGTTTCTCCATTTTCAGAATTCTGAACTGGCCTGAATTTTTTATTGTTATAGTTCATTGCGTCTTTTAACTTCTTATATTATTATGACGTTATTGGCGTTTTCTATCAACAACTAGTATCAGTATTTTCCATTAACATTGACGTAAATCTCAATTTAAAAATAGCTTAAATTGTATTTAATTGTTTAGATTAGTCAAAAGTTTAATTAAAATAATGGCTGTCATTTAGATTAACTTTGCTAAAGTAAAAAATGAAACTATGGATAACAACAAAGAAAAATGGAATGAAATCAATTTCTTGTTATTTGAGAATGTCCCTATGGATATTAGTGAAAGTGCATTTGAACCATATGTAACACAAGCACTAAGAGTATTAGAATGGAAAGAATATTTAGGTGATTTAGAAATCCGAACGCTTTCACAATTTGGAGCAGCTAATGAAATCACCCCCGATTTTATTGTCAAAGCTCCAAATGGTCAAAAGTTATTTGTCATTGAAATCAAACAACCTAACATTCCATTGACATCAAAACATCAGCGTCAACTCTTTACCTATATGCGCCAGTTTAAATTGGAATATGGAATTCTAATTGGACACGCAATTCAAATATTCTATGATGGAAACTTATCAAAACAAGAAGAGCCAATCCTTATAGAAATGATTAAATTTGAAAAGGATAATAAGGCAGGTGAAAAATTCGTAGAATTATTTAGTAAAGACAATTTTAATTTTGAAACATTACAAAACTTCACTTTAAAAGCTTTAAGAAAGTTAAACAGCAAAAAAGAACGACAAGAATTAGTACAAAAAATAACTTCAGACGATTTTGAAGAAAAACTACTAGAACTAATTAAACAAGATTTTTTAGATGAATACGATAGTGAATTAATAGATACTGTGTTATCAAATGTAAAAATTGAGATTAAAGAAAAAGATACAGAAGCAATTAAATTGAAAGTACAGCCACCTCTAAAAGACTATTATCGACCAGCAAATTACCGTCCTTATTCCGATGGATCTCTTCTGCCAATCGAATTAAATCCCCCAAGTGAGACAGACTTTAAACGTAGATTATTACTGACAAAAACGGCTTATATAACTACCTTTTATAAAAATGGAACTAATAAACAACAAATTTGGAACGCCCATAGATTTAAAGAAAGTTCAGGCGTTTTGGGGAACTTAAGATCACGTCCAGAATTTAGAAATGGAGAATGGCAGCGACTGGGAATAGAAAAAGTTATAGTTTCAATTGATAGAAGAAAATATTAATACTATTCTTGAAGCCTATCGAGAACAGCTTCAAAAAATAAAAAATAAAATTTTATCTCACAATAGCCCAAAACTCTACCCCTCATTTTTATCATGAACATGGGCATCCATGCCGCCATTCCAAAGTGTTAAAATATCAGTAGCCACCTGTGCGCCACTACCACTGGCAATCGAAAATTGACTTCTCCATCCCGCCAAAGTTCCTGCAACATACAAACCTTCCGCCACCAGATGGTCTTCGTTTTTTAACCAAATGCGCTCCTTTGCAGCAGCAGCTCTTGGATGTGGTGCGATATAGGTTTCCAAGCCATCAATATTGATAAGATTAGTGTATCCAGCAGCAATTACCACAATTTTAGAATG
>NZ_DATJCY010000128.1:0-2722 GCF_035577925.1 Gelidibacter sp.
AAAGGCTTTAATAGTAATACTATATTGAATATTTCTTTTTATACAGGAATGCCATTAAATATTCTACTTGATTTATCTTCAAATAGAATTGATAAAACTTCACTTATCAAAGATTTTTGGCATAATGTTAAAACTCACAACTCATCCGAATATAAAAAATTTACTGAGAAGCGTTTTACAATAGGCGAAGCGATAAGAAGATTAATAGAGAAGACTTCGTTTTTTGATATGCCTAAGAAAACAGGAGATGTTCGTAATCGTATAGAAAGGGATTATTCTATTAAATTGGAAAGTTCTGCGGTTAGTCAAGCTTTATTAGACGTTGTAAAGGAAGGACAGCTTAAAAAAGGTAAAATAGGATCAAGGAACTTCCAATATTATAAGTGATTTTTTCATTCACTTAACAACACAAGCATTTCGTTTGTGATCTCAAAAACAAAATACTTTATTAAAATAAATGTCAACATCTTTGTCAAGATGTTGATAATGTGGGATAACTTGTTTTATTACAATTGGATAAAAATGGTATGTTTGATAAGAGCATATAATAAGTATGAGTGCAACTGATTACGACTATACCTGCCGATGCCCAGAATTAAAAAAAAATAACAACCCTATCATTGGTTGAAGGAAAAACAACTTTATTGATGACATACCATGATAGCGTAGAGAAAATGAAAAATAAGAAAGATACTGATTCTGAGCTTTTAAAAGTAGTATGTGCCATTATTGAAAACAATGGAAAACTCTTGTTGTACAACGTAGTGAAACCATGAAATTGGATCGTAAAACCCAAAATAAAAGATTATTATAATTTCATTATCACGTTTAATATCTTAAAAAACCAAAGTAAATAATGGCTTGCAATAGGGTTAGATTAAACAAATGAACGTATTCAAAAAACTACAAAAACTATGAAAACAATTACATGGCACCTCCTGATTTTTATTTTATTTATGTCTTGTTCTGACCGTAATAATAACGATGACGAAAATGAAAACATCAATCGAACTTATATAAGTAAAGTCACAATAACTGACGGTCCTAATGGTTATAACCCCGACGTTCGAACTCGGACTTATAAGTTAAATTATGATCTGAATAAAAAACTAACTTCTATTGCTACGTCCGATAGCTTTTATGGATATAGCTCGCCAAATCCTTCATTAGTTACACTTTCTGCTACTTATAATATTGAATATGAAAACGGACAAATCATAAGGGTCTATACCGACTGCAAGACTAATGATTGTGATTTGAACTTACCAGGAAATAGTAATTTCGAGGGCACATATCAAATCTACTTTAAATATGGCATAGAAAACGGATATAAAAGTGTAAATGCATACAAGCAAGTTCTTGATCATAAAGACTCAATTATTAGTTCATATGAAATAGAACAATATTTACTATTACCTAATAATCTAGTGAAACGCGTTGAAGGTCACACAGAAATTATTTATTCAAATAATAACGCCATTGGCGTACAAAATGCCTCTGCATATAATAAGGGCCTAAAATATTTAAATTATGACGATAAAAAAAGCGTTGTTATCTATACAGACTACACTCATATCATTGATAGAGGTGATTATTTTCCAAGGTTAATTTTAGACCTGAAATACTCTAAAAACAATTATACCAAATTAGATTTTGGTTTTAGAGATCAACACCAAATTATCGATTTTTCATACGATTTTAAAGACAGGCCAACCAAAAGAACTGTATTTAATAATGGTTCTTTTGATTATGAAGAGATTTTTGAATATTTAGATTAACACATGTTGTAGCCCGAATTTAGCGACAATAGCTACGGGTTCAGACCACGGCACAACGCTCACGGAGCATTAAGGAAATGTCAAGCGTATATCACAGAAGGCTACAGGTATGCAGTAGATTTGGATTTAACAAAATTGCTGGCAAGAGGTAAGGGGGAATTGGGGTATGTTTTTGTACAGGATAAAGAATGCATGGTAAGACTTTGAGAAAGAGTCTTTGGATTCTTTGTTTGAATCTGTTACATTTGAGAAAGATAAATCAAAATAGCATGGTGTACATAGGTGATATATACGTCACTCCTAGTGTCATATGTTATGTATACACATGTTGTAGCCAATGCAAAAAAACGAGAACGTGAATGGAAAAAACAATATTTGAAATTACCAAAATGGATTGTCCTTCAGAGGAAAATCTTATCCGAATGAAATTGGACGGAATTTCAAGCATTGCGAATTTGGACTTTGATATTCCGAATCGAAAATTGACCGTTTTTCACAGCGGAGAAATTGACCAAATCGAAAAGTCCGTTATCGAATTGAATTTAGGTGGAAAAAAAATCTCAACGGAACAAACCGACCGAACGGAATTTAAAGAAAACGAAAATCAGAAAAAACTACTTTGGTCTGTACTTGCCATAAATTTTGCTTTTTTCATTATTGAAATGACAACAGGAATTATCTCAAAATCTATGGGACTTGTTGCCGATAGTTTAGATATGCTTGCGGACAGTTTTGTGTACGGAATTAGTTTGTTTGCGGTTGGCGGAACAGTAATAAAGAAAAAACGGATTGCCAAACTTGCTGGATATTTTCAAATAATACTTGCGATTATTGGATTTGTAGAAGTCTTGAGAAGATTTTTCGGAAACGAGAAACTTCCCGATTTTTCAACAATGATTATAGTTTCGATTTTTGCACTTATTGCAAACGGAATTTGTCTTTAT
>NZ_DATJCY010000129.1:0-5402 GCF_035577925.1 Gelidibacter sp.
TATTGAAGGCAATGTAGCTTTTGAAAAAGGCGGAAATGCTTATATGGGAATTGAAGAACATTGTGCAACTTGCGGAGGACATTTAGGCCATGTTTTTAATGATGGCCCGAAAGCCACCACAGGAAAACGCCATTGTATCAATGGTGTTGCGTTGGAGTTTGTTCCTAATAAATAAAACTTCCCGATAGTTTATAAGGCTTTAACTATTAGTAATTATCACAATTACCCAACTCTTAATATAATTTAAATGATCATGTCTTTTGACCTATTTAAAAAGTTAAGATATTACGCATAAGTTTTAAAATCATGAATTGACTTCATTAAAATAGTTTTAATCAGGAAAATTATCATGAATTTCAATAGCAAAAACGTTGTTATAACTTAATTTATTTTTTGTAAGTTGCAGGTTATAACTAACATTTTATAATACTAACCCACTAAAAATTGAAGATTCTTATGATTAATTTTGATTTTAGCATTCTAAGCCAACCCCTTAGAAATTACCTCAACTCGGTTAAAGCTAGCTATCAAAGCTTTAAAACCGACAATCAGACATCCTATTTTTTAAATATTGCAGCATACAGCAATACCACTTGCCAATCAATTCTACCCAAAAGATTATCCTTTCTTTTGGTTTCATTCCTAGCTATGGGATTGCAGGCACAAGAAAAGCCCATGGCATTTAAAGGCGCACTCGTTTACACTGTTGCGGGGGACCCAATAGAAAATGGTGTTTTGGTGGTGCACAAAGGAAAAATTGTAAGTGTAGGAAAAGAAGGAAGCTCCATTCCATCTGGTGCCACTGTTGTAGATGTCACCGGAAAAATAATTATGCCTGGTATTGTGGACACCCACTCACATCTTGGCGGACCAGCAGGCGGTGATGCATCGGCCGCTTTAAATCCGGAAACACGAGCCTTAGATGCCGTCAACCCTACCAGTGATGGTTTTAAAAAAGCATTGGCGGGAGGCATTACCACCATCAACGTGATGCCCGGAAGTGGTCATTTGATGAGCGGCCAAACACTTTATATCAAAATGAGAGAAGGAACCGTTATTGACGATCTTCTAATCACCAATGAAAAAGGAGTTTATGGCGGAATGAAAATGGCCAACGGTACCAATCCCATGCGTACTACAGCAGGTGCATTTCCCGGCACCAGATCAAAAAGTGCTGCTATGGCAAGAGAGCTATTTGTAAAAGCTCAAGAATATAAAAACAAAATTGAAAAAGCTGGAAATGACGCTTCAAAAATGCCAGAAAGAGATCTAAAAATGGAGCCCCTGGTAGAAATTTTAGAAGGAAAACGCGTGGTGCATTTTCATACCCATAAAGCATTGGACATTCTGACGGCCATAAGGATAAGTCAGGAATTTGGATTTAAACCTGTGCTCCACCACGTCAGTGAAGCCGTTGCAGCTGCCGATGAAATTGCTGCTGCAGGTTTGAGGGCTTCTATCATTCACCTAGATTCACACGGCGGGAAAATGGAAGCTATGGGAATACGCATAGAAAACGGTGCAGCACTCGAAAAAGCAGGTGTTGAGGTCGCTATCCATACTGATGACGGCGTTACCGATTCGAGATTATTGATCCGTTCGGCAACCATGATGGTCAAAGGAGGAATGAGCAAAAATAAAGCGATCGAGGCCTTAACCATTACAGGTGCAAAAATGCTGGATTTGGGCAGCCGCGTAGGATCATTGGAAAAAGGAAAAGATGCCGATTTTATTATCTTGAGCGGCGATCCTTTCAGCATTTATACCAAAGTGGAACAAACTTGGGTAGAAGGTAATAAACGTTATGATATTTCTAATCCTGACGATAAGGCATTCTTAACGGGAGGTTATGATGTTTACTCTCCAATTCGGGCGGAAATGCACCATCACGAAGGAGCAACTGATTAATGCCCAAAATCCATCTCATCCATTTAATAATTAGAAATTATAATCATGAATAAATTTATAATCACACTTTTAATGCTTTCTGCCTCATGTCTGGTAAAAGCACAAATCGCCATTAAAGCAGAAACGATTCATACCGTTTCTGGCAAACCGATAAAAAACGGAGTTGTTCTTGTCAAAAACGGCAAAATAGAAAATGTTGGCACTGGGCTTTCAATTCCTTCCGGATATAAAATTTACGAAACCAAAGTCGTGACTCCTGGATTGATAGATTCACGAAGTCTTGTGGGAATTTCCGGTGCACTCAACATTCCAACCGACCAAGATCAATTGGACAAAACCAGTCCAATTCAGCCAGAACTTAGAGCTATAGACGCCTATAATCCTGATGAATCACTTGTTGAGGTCCTGAGAGACCATGGTATCACCACCATCCACACAGGACATGGCGTAGGCGCTTTGGTAAGTGGCCAGACCATGATTGCTAAAACAAAAGCCGGAACGGCAGAATCGGTAACCATACAACCGATGACCATGCTGGCAATGACTTTAGAACCTTCCGTAGGACGCAATTTCTCTTCCCCTGGAACAAGTGCCAAACAAATGGCCATGATTCGTGCCGAATTGATCAAAGCTCAAGCTTATCAGAAAAAACAGGAAGATAAGGATGAGAGCAAAAGGCCGGCGAAAGACCTAAAGCTAGAAGCACTTTCCAAAATGCTGAAAGGCGATGTAAAAGCATTGATAACCGTTAACGCCAGCAAAGACATTATGACAGCCATAAGACTTGCCAAAGAGTTTAATTTGAAACTTGTGCTAAACGGTGCAGCAGAAGCCTATCGTTTGATTCCACAAATCAAAGAAGCTAAAGCGGAAGTCATACTGCATGCCACCATGGCACGTAACGGTGGCGACATGGTAAATATGACCAGAGAGAGCGCAGCACTGTTAACTGCCGCAGGTATTCCTGTTAGTATTGAGGGAGGCTATGAATCCTATGTTCCAAAAACGCGAATCGTCCTATTTGAGGCAGGACAAGCCATGGTCCACGGACTGTCTTTTGACGAAGCCTTAAAAACAATTACTCTAAATCCGGCAAAATTACTGGGCATTGACCAACGCGTTGGAAGTATCGAAAAAGGAAAAGATGCCGATCTTGTTCTGTTTGATGGTGATCCTTTCGAGTATTTGACCACTATAAATACCGTTTTTATTGATGGCGAAGTAGTGTCAGGACGATAATATCATATTTTTATCTTATTGAACGGAAGCGCACAGACTTATTGAAAACCCAAAAATCCTTGTAATTAAAATAGTTACAAGGATTTTTTATTTAGGATAAATTGATTATCCTTTCCTAAAACAAATAAGTCAAAACACTATGGTTTTTTATCCAAATTCAACTGCTGCCCTTAATATCTTGATTGAATTAAGACCATAAGTCCAAGTTTACTAAAACTATTGTTTTTTGATTTTTCTAATTCGTTATATAAAATTTACTTTTTGTACCTTCGTAGCTTCTAATCACGATTAATAAATTCTCATGAGTAAATACGATATCATTGTTCTTGGAAGTGGCCCTGGTGGTTACGTAACTGCTATTAGAGCATCACAATTAGGATTTAAAACTGCCATTGTTGAAAAAGAAAGTCTTGGTGGTGTTTGTTTAAACTGGGGGTGTATTCCAACCAAAGCTTTGCTGAAATCGGCAGAGGTTTTTGAATATCTTAAACATGCCGAAAATTATGGCCTTTCTGTTAAGGAAGCCGACAGAGATTTTGCAGCTGTTGTAAAACGCAGCCGCGATGTTGCTGGAGGCATGAGTAAAGGTGTTCAGTTTTTGCTAAGAAAAAACAAAATTGACGTTATTGAAGGCTTTGGTAAACTTAAAGCTGGAAAAAAAGTTGACGTCGATGGAAAAGAATACAGTGCCGACCATATTATTGTTGCCACTGGTGCAAGATCAAGAGAGCTGCCAAGCTTAAAACAAGATGGCAAAAAAGTAATTGGCTATAGAGAAGCCTTGACTTTAAACGAACAGCCTAAAAAGATGATCGTAGTAGGATCGGGTGCTATTGGTGTAGAGTTTGCTTTTTTCTATAACTCCATGGGCACCGATGTGACGATTGTTGAATATTTACCAAATATTGTTCCGGTTGAAGATGAAGACGTTTCAAAACAATTGGAAAAATCGTTCAAAAAAGCAGGTATCAAGATCATGACCTCATCGGAAGTTACTCAAGTTGACACATCTGGAAACGGTGTCGTCGCTACCATTAAAACTGCCAAGGGTGAAGAAACTCTTGAAGCAGACATCATTCTTTCGGCCGTAGGTATCAAATCTAATATTGAAAACATAGGTTTGGAAGATGTTGGTATTGCCGTTGATAGAGATAAAATTCTAGTAAACAGTTATTACCAAACCAATATTCCTGGTTATTATGCCATTGGTGATGTTGTACCTGGCCAAGCACTTGCACACGTTGCATCGGCAGAAGGTATTTTATGTGTAGAAAAAATTGCTGGACTAAATGTAGAAGCTTTAGATTACGGAAACATTCCGGGTTGTACTTATGCCACTCCAGAAATTGCAAGCGTTGGATTGACCGAAAAACAAGCCAAAGAAAAAGGCTACGACATTAAAGTTGGTAAATTTCCATTTTCTGCCTCAGGAAAAGCAAGTGCTTCTGGTGCCACCGATGGATTTGTGAAAGTTATTTTTGATGCCAAATATGGTGAGTGGTTGGGCTGCCATATGGTTGGATCTGGTGTAACGGATATGATTGCCGAAGCTGTTTTAGGCCGAAAACTGGAAACTACAGGACATGAAGTACTAAAAACTGTGCATCCACACCCTACCATGAGTGAAGCTGTTATGGAAGCCGTTGCTGCTGCTTATGGAGAAGTCATCCATTTATAATAAAATCAACTTAAAATTATAGTGGTTTTTTAAAACTACAAATTTTTATAAGAAAAAAGGGCCTGAAATTATTCAAGCCCTTTTGTTTTGAAAATAAATTAAAATCCCCCTAAATTTATTGTTCAAAACCTAATTTCTAAATCTCAGGTAACTTCTCATTAAAAAAACGATCATAACTTGTGCTTAACCTTTTGCTCAAGTTTAACACCTTCGCGATAATGGGACTTTACGGTATGATTTGTAAGTTTTACATTTTTCTCTAAAATGTCCCTATATTCATTGAACGAATTTTTAATATCTTTTAATACCCTAAAATTCAGTATAGAAAATAAGATGACACCAAATATTAAAATCCTTAAGTAAATTATATATATATTATCAATTATATAAGCGTAACACATTATGAGGGCTGGGTTTATTATTAAGACACCGTCAAGCCTAATAAGTCACATAAATATTGAAAAGAATTTGAGTTATTTAATCTACAATTTCTATTCGGTTGTTAGCGATATACTTAATGGGATATACTACTTTAGAATTTTCAAATTTGACCAATAAACTTATATTGTCTATGGCA